>NZ_JAMYSE010000021.1:0-81736 GCF_040321795.1 Mesorhizobium sp. M0244
CCGCCCTACAGTCCCGACTTCAATCCGATTGAGAACGCCTTCGCCAAACTCAAGGCGCTGCTGCGAGCAAAGGCCGAGAGAACCATCAAGGCTCTGTGGGACACGGTCGGCGCGGTCGTCGACCTCTTCACCCCAGCCGAATGTGCCAACTACTTCAAAGCCGCAGGATATGAACCGGATTAAACAGGACGCGCTCTAGCCAGTCGATCGACAGCTACGTTCCGTTTGTCGTCGGCGGGGTGAAATACAAGGGCGACTGGGGTGCGATCACCGCGGTGGGCGCCTATAACAGCGCGTGGGAAGAATGGGCCGGCAAAGTTCGCCTCGACGTCAAGCCGATTACTGACCTGACCCTGTTCGTGATGGCGGGCTACGGCAGCGACGATCACGGCGCCGTCAACTTCTATAAGCCATGGATCGGCAACTTTGCCGTCTGGGGCGGCGGCAGCTATGCCGTCAACAAGAAGACCTCTTTGAATGCTCAGGTCTCCTATACCGACGAAAAAGATTTCGCCGTGGCGGCCAATGTCGCCTACACGATCGTTCCTGGCTACACGATCACCGCCGAACTCGATTATTTCGACAATTTCGATGCCGACGATGCCGACGCAATCGGTGGTATCTTCCGCTTCCAGCGTTCGTTCTGATCGAGCTGAATATCTGCAAACGGCCCGTGGTGTATCGCTACGGGCCGTTTCGTTTCCGGTGGATAGGCCGCTGATCTTGATTTCGCCATCCAACCGGTGACAAGCTCTCGTCATGGAATGGCGCGACGAGGGAATCATTCTCGGCACCCGCAAGCATGGCGAAACCAGCGCCATTCTCGAGGTGATGACACGTGCGCATGGCCGCCATCTCGGCCTTGTGCGCGGCGGCCGTTCGCGCAAGCAGCAGCCGGTCTTGCAACCAGGCAACCGCGTCGAGCTGCTATGGCGGGCGCGGCTCGACGAGCATCTGGGCACCTTCCAGGCTGAGGCCATCGAGATGAATGCCGCCCGGCTGATGGACACAGCCGTTGCAATCTACGGCCTGCAGACGATGGCCGCGCATCTGCGCCTGCTGCCAGAGCGCGACGCCCATGGCGCTCTCTATGAGACGCTTGCGGTGATGATCGCCCATCTCGACGATGCCGATGCCGCCGGCGAGCTGGTGGCCCGCTTCGAGCTGCTGGTTCTCGACGAACTCGGTTTCGGCCTTGATCTCAGCCAGTGTGCGGCGACTGGCACCAGGCAGGACCTTGCCTACGTCTCGCCGAAATCCGGCCGCGCCGTGTCGCGGGCGGCGGGCGCGCCGTGGCGCGACAAGATGCTGGCGCTGCCTGCCTTCCTGCAGCGTGGTTCGGGCCTGCGCGCCGATCCGGCGGCGATCGAGGATGCCTTCCGGCTGACCGGCTTCTTTTTTACCCGCCATGTCTATGAGCCCCGCGGCATCGAGCCGCCTGGCGCCCGCGCCGGGTTTCTTGCCGCCTTGCGCAGGCATCATGCACCCAAGGCGAACGCCGGAGAAACCGCCGCTGGGGAAACCACCAGATGAGCGAAGTGGAACTTTATCCCGGCCGGGTTTCGCCGCTCGGCCTCGGCACCATTCCGCACGACGACATCCTCGAATACACCGGTCTGGAATTGCTCCAGCGTATCATCGACAACAAATATCCGGCGCCGCCGATCTCTTTCCAGCTCAATTTCGCCCTTGTCGAAGTGTCGGAAGGACGCGCGGTGTTTCGCGGTGTGCCGAACGAGCGCCACCTCAATCCGCTTGGCGGCGTGCATGGTGGTTGGGCCGCGACGCTGCTGGATTCGGCCTTGGGCTGCGCGGTGCAGACGCTGCTCGCCAGGGGCGAGGCCTATACGACGGCGGAGTTCAAGGTGAATTTGACGCGGCCGATCACGCCAAGGACCGGCGAGGTGGTGTGCGAAGGCAAAGTGGTGCACAAGGGCCGCACGCTGGCGGTTTCGGAAGCGGCACTGAAGGATGCCAATGGCAAGCTGCTGGCATTCGGCACCGAAACATGCTCGATCTTTCCGGCGGCCAATCTGGCGGCACGTTGAATGGACCGGCCGTTTGGCCGCCGCATTTGAATGTCACTGAAGGCTGAATGTCAGTGACAACTGGCCTGGTTTGGGGGAACCGCCATGTTTGAAAGCCTGATTGGCCTCGTCGCCGTCATCGCGCTGTTCGTCATCATTTCACGCCAACAGAGCCGCATCGGCCTGATCGAGCGCGAGCTTGGCGCGTTGCGCAGCCTTGTGCTTTCGGGCGCGCCTGTCCTGCCGCCGCAAGCCAAGGAACCAGCTGCAAACGACAGCAAACCGGCGGATGCCGCAGCCCCGGTTACGGTTGCTGCCGACATAGCCTCATCGCCGACGGCCGCGGCATCGGCAACAGAGGCCGAAGCCGGTATCGGGGAGGGGACATCCGGACCCTGGAACGCCGATACCACGGCGTCGTCCGCGCCGGACTCGGCGCAACCGGCGGCAGCGGCTAAAGCCGCCCGCCAGTCCGACGTCGAAACGGCTCTCGGTACTCGCTGGGCGGTATGGGTTGGCGGCATCGCGTTGGCGCTGGGCGGCCTATTCCTGATCCGCTACACCATCGAGGCCGGCATTTTCGGGCCACGCGTGCGGCTTGCCATGGCGGCGGCACTCGGGCTGGTGCTGGTCGCCGGCGGCGAGTTCATCCGGCGCACCGGCTTCAAGGTGCCGGTGCAAGGTGCTGCCGGTGCCTATATCCCGGCGATCCTGACGGCGGCCGGCGCCTTCATCCTGTTCGGCACCGTCTACGCCGCGTACAGCATTTACGGCTTCATCGGCCCGGCGCTCGCTTTCACGCTGCTCGGCGCCATCGGGGTGGCGACGATCGCGGCAAGCCTGGTCCACGGTCAGGCGCTGGCCGGCGTCGGCCTGCTCGGCGCCATGGTGACGCCGATGCTGGTCGCCTCGCAGGCGCCCAATCCATGGGCGCTGTTCGGCTATCTGGCGATCGTGCTTGCCGCCGCCGGCGTCATCGCCCGCATCCGCGACTGGAAGCTTTTGATGGCGGCTGCCTTCGTCGCCACGGGCATCTGGACCATCTTCTACATGACCGACGCGCCGGGGGCGAAGCTTTCCGTCATTCTCTTCATCGACGTGGTGACACTGGCCGTGCTCGCCTTCGTCTGGCTCGGCCGTCGCAGCGAAGCGGAATCCGGCAGCGGCTTCGACTGGCCGTCGATCACGCCGGGCTTCTTCGTCGGCCTCTCGGCGCTGGCCCTGTTCGTCGATCCGGCCTTCGTCGCCATCCGCGGTGCATTGCCGGGTGCTGCCCTTATCGCATCCCTGGTGGCGGTGGCGCTCTACCGGCCGCGGGCGCTTGCATTGCTGCACGCCGCCGGACTGGCGACGGTGCTGGTCTATCTCGGCATCATCCCGCCGACCACGATCGCTGCCGATTTTTCGGGCGGCGCTCTCGGTGTCGACGGCTTGCCGGTTGTGGCGTCCGATGCCTTGATGCTCAGGGTCGGTATCGCTCTCGGCCTGGTCTTCATCGGCGCCGGCTTCTGGGCAGCGCGCCGTTTTGCGGCCCCTGGCTGGCTGCGCGCCGCCACATGGGCGGCCTGGAGCGCTGTCGCGCCACTGGTCATCCTACTGGCGCTCTGGCTGACCTTCGGCAATCTCGACCGTGACCTTGCCTATGCGGCGGTCGCAGCCGTTTTGGTCGGAGTCTTCGTCGCCGGCGGCGAATGGATAGCGCGCGGCGAAGCGCCGCCGCTGACCGGCGGCGCTGCCGGCTCCTTCGCGCTCGGCGGCGCGGCGATTGCCGGCCTGCTGATGTTGCACATGGCCTTTGGCTCCGGCTGGACAACTATCCTGCTCGGAGCAGCCGCCGTCGTGCCGGCGCTGGCAACGCGCTGGCGTACCTATCCGGCGCTTGGCTGGATTTCGGTCGGTGCGGTGATTGCAGTGCTCGGCCGTGTCGCCTTCGACCCGACCATCGTCGGCGCCGAGTTCCTGTCGAAAACACCGGTGTTCAACTGGCTGCTGATTGGATATGGCGGGCCGGCGCTCGCCTTCGGCTTTGCCGCCTGGCAGCTAGCCCGCACCACCAATGGCCGGCCGCGCCTCGCCATGGAGGCCGGCGCCGCGCTGTTTGCTCTGCTCACCGTCGCCATGCTGGTGCGCCATGCCATGCATGGAGGCGTCATCGACACGGCTGCCGCGACGCTCGCCGAACAGGCGATCTACACGCTGATCGCCATCGGTGCCGGTGCCATCCTGGTCGCCATCGACATGCGCTCGCCAAGTTCGGTGCTGCGCTACGGCTCGATCGCAGCGGGCGTGGTCTCGGTCGCCTTCATCGTCGTCCAGCATTTTCTGGCGCTGAACCCCTTGCTGACGGATGAATCGACCGGCAGCATTCCGGCGTTCAACCTTCTGTTCCTTGCCTACCTCTTGCCGGCGGTTGCGGCAGGCGCACTGGCGCTCTATGCCCGTGACAAGCGGCCGCAATGGTATGCGGCGATGCTGGCGGTGGTGGCGGCGCTGCTCGCCTTTGCCTATGCCACGCTTTCAGTCAGGCGCCTGTTCAAGGGTGAGTTCATCGGGCTGTGGAGCGGCCTCGGCCAGCTCGAGACCTATACTTATTCGGCACTGTGGCTGATCATCGGCGTGGTGCTGCTCACCACCGGTGTCTGGCTGAAGTCGCAGGCGCTGCGCATAGCGTCGGCGGCGCTGATCTCGGTCGCCGTGCTCAAAGTCTTCATCTTTGACATGTCGGAGCTGGAAGGCGTGTTGCGGGCGCTGTCCTTCATCGGCCTCGGCGCGGTGCTCATCGGCATCGGCTTGTTTTATCAGAGGCTGCTGACACGTGCGGCGAAAGAGACGTAAAGGGTTGCATGAATATTCAAGATGGAATATATGAATATTCCAGAGGAGATATTCAATTTGCCCCTCTATATTCGCGACGACGAGGTGGATGCGCTAGCCACAAAACTGCAGCGTGAGACGAACGCCCCGAGCAAGACGGAAGCAGTGCGGACCGCGCTTTTGCACGAGCTCGAGCGCAACCGCGCCCGCAAGCCCCTGCGCGACAGAATTGCGGTGCTACAGGCCAAGTATGCTGCGTTGGGGCCGTCCGATCCCACCTTCGACATGAAGGCATTCACCGACGAGATGTGGGAAGACTGATGTTCGTCGATGCGTCGGTCATCGTCGCCATTCTCACCAAGGAACCGGGGTGGGCGGAATTGCTCAAGCGAATCTCGGGTGCCGGCAGTCCGCTGCATATTTCCGCACTTGTTCGGCTCGAGGCGACACTTGCCCTTGGGCGCATAAACGCCGTTTCCAAAAAGCCGACGCCCGAAATGCTCGCCGCGGCGCGCGATCTGGTCGATTCGTTCATTGTCGAAATCAGCGCCCGCAATGTGCCTATCGACGAGGACATCGGCGCGCGCGCCATCGACGCGAGCATCCGCTACGGCAAGGCGGTTGGTCATCCGGCCGATCTCAATCTTGGCGACTGCTTCGCCTACGCCTGTGCAAAGGCCCTCGATCTTCCGTTGCTCTACAAGGGCGACGATTTTCTTCAGACGGATCTGGCGCCTAAACCGGCGTTTCGACAATCGGATGCCCGCCGGGAATAAACCTGTCACCGGCAGCGTTATTCAGTTGCTTGGGTGACCGGGGCGGCCGACCGCTTCGCGCTGGCCGCTTGCGCCGCGCCGCGAAGGCGCGTTCAATCACTGCGGACAGGGCTCCAGAACCAGCGGTCATGGACGAAAAGAAGGCAGCAATCCTTGGTGAAATACCGCGTCTGCGCCGCTATGCACGCTCGCTGTTGCGCGACCGCGATTCCGCCGACGATCTCGTCCAGGATTGTCTCGAGCGGGCACTTGTGCGGCTCGACAATTGGCAGACAGGAGAAAGCCCCAGGAGGTGGCTGTTTACGATCATGCATCATTTGTTCATCGACCAGATGCGCAAGGTGAACCGGCGCGGTGAGGCAGCGATGCTGCCGCTCGAGGCGAGTGAGGCGCAGGCAGCACCCGCCGAGCAGGTCGAGAGCATCGCCTCGCGCGAGATCGTCGACGCGCTGCAGGCGATCAGCCCGGACCGCCGCGCGGCACTTGTGATGGTCGCCATCGAAGGGTTTTCCTATGCCGAAGCCGCCAACATCCTTGGCGTCCCCGCCGGCACTTTGATGTCGCGCATCGCGCGTGGGCGTGAGGAACTGCGCACGCTGCTGGATGATGCCGCGCGCCGCCGGTCTATAAGGATCGTCGAGAAATGAGCCGGCGCGATTTCTCCGAACGCGACATCCACATGGCTCTCGATGGCGAGTTGCCGGGCGATGAGCGGACGGCCTATGAGGCATGGCTCGAGGCCAATGCCGAGATGAAGACCAAGAGCGCACGCTACGCCGCCGACCGGGCAGCGTTGCGCGCAGCCTTCAACGGCGTGCTGAGCGAACCCGTGCCGGTACGGCTGAGCAGGGTAATGCTCGGCGAGGCGCCGGTGGTCAGAGCGGCGGCGTCGCGCTCGCGTTGGTGGCTTGCGGCCGCCGCTGCCGCCATCCTGGTGATTGGCGGTGCTGGCGGCTACCTTGCCGGCATCGGCCGCGTCGGTCTGGAAAATACGGCCGAGGACCAGCTTGCCGAAGAGGCGATCGCCGCCCACGTCATCTATGCCGCCGAAAAACGGCACGCGGTGGAAGTGCCGGCAAGCGACAGGGATCATTTGCAGAGCTGGTTGTCGAACCAGGTGGGTTTGAAGCTCGTCGCGCCGGATCTGGCGGCGCAAGGATTCCAGCTGGTCGGTGGCCGGCTGCTGCCTGCCGGCCAGGGCAAGGCCGCGATGCTGCTTTACGAGGACGATAAAGGCGAGCGCATATCGCTCTTCGTCACGGCCGAATCGGCGGCCAAGGCCAAGGGCACCTATGGGTCGGAGGAAGACGGTCCTGAGGCCGTCTACTGGCTGGACAAGGGTTATGGCTGCGCCGTTGTCGGCTCGCTGCCGCGCGAGCGGTTGGCCGCAGTGGCCAAGAGCGCCTATGGCCAGCTTGTGGCAGGCTTGGAAAGCTGAACAGGACTTCATTTTTCTGGAGCCGCGCCGATGCCGAAACACGGGAGGTCATTCAAAGCCTTTCGCGACCTGCTTGCCATCAAAACTGTCACAATTCGGCCCTAATCGAGGTGCGATAGCGCTTGCTAGATGCTGGCGCTTCGGCTGGTGTGACCGATGTTTAGACTAGGGCCGTTTCCACAACCCAATCGAGGTTTTCTGAGCCCGCATGCCTGCCGAGATTCGCAAGGCCCGCGCGTCCGACGTCGATGACCTCGCCGCCATCGAAAAAGCTGTTTTCTCGAGCGACCGCATTTCTCGCCGCTCCTTTCGCCAACTGATCGAACGCGACACCGCCGAACTGCTGGTTGGCGAGAACGATGGTCACGTCGCCGGCTATGCGGTCGTGCTGTTTCGCAAGGGCAGCGGCGTCGCACGACTCTATTCGATCGCCGTCGGTCCATTTTTCGGCGGCCGTGGCGTTGGCCGCCTGCTGCTGGAGGAGGCTGAAGCCGCTGCTTTCGAGCACGGCCGCATGATGCTTCGTTTGGAAGTCCGCGAGGACAATCCGCGCGCCATCCAGATCTATGAGCAGAGCGGCTACCGCAAGATCGGTCGCGAACCGGACTACTACGAGGATGGCGCCACGGCGCTCCGCTACGAAAAGACCTTGCGCGGCGACATTCCGGTCGCCACCGAAGTGCCGTTTTATCAGCAGACTTGCGAATTCACATGCGGACCATGCTGCCTGATGATGGCGATGGCTAACTTCGACCCCGGCTTCGTGCCGGATCCGGTGATGGAAATCCGGCTGTGGCGCGAGGCGACGACCGTCTTCATGATGTCCGGCCCTGGCGGCTGCGAGCCGTTCGGGCTGGCCGTCGCCGGCTATGAGAGCGGGCTTGCTGCTGAGATCTATGTCTCCTTCTACGGCGCGCTGTTCCTGCAGTCGGTGCGCAGCGAAGATAAGCGCCGGGTCATGGAGCTGGCGCAAGTCGACTTTCGCCGCCGCGCGGAACTTTACGGCATCCCGGTGAATTACCGCTCATTCGGGCTTGACGACATTCGCACTGCGATTGCAGAGGGAAAACTGGTGCTGGTCCTGATCAGCGGCTTCCTGATGTTCGGCAAGAAAATCCCGCACTGGGTATTGGCCATCGGCGACGACGGCGATCATATCCTGATCCATGACCCCTGGGTCGAGGACGAGCGGCAGGAGACGATCCTCGATGCGGCCAACATTCCCGTGCCTTACGGCATCTTCATGAACATGGCGCAATTCGGCCGCGACGGATTGCGCGCCGCCATCACTCTCGGAAAGCGCGACAGCCAATGACCTGGGTCATCCTTACCGGCCGGCAGAACGATCTCGACCAAGTGGCGACGCCGCACAAGATCATCACCAACCGCGACTACCTTGCCCATCCGGCACTGTTTCGCGGTCAGCGGCCGAAGGTCATCAACCTGTCGAACAATTACGGCTACCAGAGCCGCGGCTATTACGCCTCGCTGCTCGCCGGTTCGCGCGGCCATAAGGTCATCCCAACTGTCGAAACGATGATCGACCTGTCGGAGCGCAAGCTCTATGAGCACGCGTTGCCGGAACTCGAACTCGCACTCAACAAGTGCCGCAAGGACCTGGGCGGCGCTTTCCCGCAGAAGGTCTGCATCTTCTTCGGCATCGGACCATCCAGGATCTGGGATCGCTTCGCCAAACTCCTGTTCGACTGGTTCCGTGCCCCGGCGCTCGAGGTCCACATCAGGGACAGCGCCGAATGGGCCTCGATCCGCAAGATCGGCTTCCATCCCTTGGCGAGGATGACCGAGGACGAGGAAACGCACTTTCTCCAGTGCCTGGAGACCTACACCAACCGCGAGTGGCGCGACACCAAGGGCCGCACGCCGGCGCGCTACACTTTCGCCACGCTGGTCGATCCGCATGAGGAACTGCCACCGTCGGAGATTTCGTCGCTGCGCCACTGGGCCAAGATCGCCGAAAAGATGGGCGTCGAAATCGAGCCGATTACCAAGCGGGATCTGGCCAAGCTCGCCAACTACGACGCGCTGTTCATCCGCGAGACCACCTCGATCTCCAATCATACCTACCGCTTTGCCCGCCGCGCCCAGCAGGAAGGCATGCCGGTCATCGACGATCCGCTGTCGATGATCCGCTGCACCAACAAGGTTTATCTCAACGAGCTGATGACCTACAACAAGGTTCCGGTGCCGCCGACGGTGATGATAGCCGGCCCTTCGGATCTGGAACTTGCGGCGCAGACGCTGGGCTTCCCGCTGGTGCTGAAGATCCCGGACTCCTCGTTTTCGCGCGGCGTCAAGAAATGCGGCACCTTCGACGAGTTGAAGACGCTCGCAACCGAATGGCTGGAGGATTCCGACCTCCTGATCGCTCAAAAATTCATTCCGACGGAATATGACTGGCGCGTCGGCGTCCTCGGCGGCCAGCCCTTGTTTGCCGTCCATTATCTGATGGCCAAGGAACATTGGCAGATCGTCAATCACAAGGCCAACGGCAAGCCCGACCAGGGCGGCATCAAGACCTTCACCCTGAAGGAAGCGCCGGCCCATGTCGTCGAGACGGCGGTGAGCGCGGCGCGTTGCATTGGCGACGGCCTCTACGGCGTCGACCTCAAGGAGACCAGGGACGGCGTCTTCGTCATCGAGGTCAACGATAACCCCAACCTCGACCACGGCTGGGAAGACTCTGGCGAAAAGGACGAGGTCTGGGTGCGGCTGACCCAGTGGTTCCTGGAGCGGCTGGACAGGCCGGGGCGATAACCATCCGAGTGGGGGACAGAGATGCTGTTTTTTGTGACCGAGGATTTTCGCGGCTGTGACCGCAAGGAGATCTACCGTCGCTTCCGCGACCAGGGCCGCCTGAAGCCGGACGCGCTTCTCGTGCACCACAGCTGGATCGCGGCGGATATGAGCCGCTGCTTCCTGCTGGTGGAGGCCGATGACGTCACGCTTCTGCAGCGGTGGGTCATCGAATGGGCGGATCTGGTGGCGTTCGAGATTGTTCCTGTGGCGACGAACAAGGACATGGTTGAGGCATTGAGCGGGCACCTCTGACCCGGGAGGGAACCTCAGCGCTGATGACCTTAGGCGCTTTGGCTCGGCCGGCCGTGTTGCGCTCAGCCGCTGCTGCTAAGCGCTGCGCTCGACCTCAGCAGCCGGTCGATATCGGACGCTTTCGATGGCACGCCGATCAGATAGCCCTGAGCCTCGACACAGCCCTCCTTTCGCAGGAACTCCAACTGCGCTTCCGTCTCGACGCCTTCGGCGGTGACAGTGATGTCCAGCTGTGCGCCAAGCCCGATGATGGTGCGCACGATTGCCGCGGTATCGCGACTGTCGATATCGCGGATGAAGGAACGATCGATCTTGATCTTGTCGACGGGAAAGCGCCTGAGATAGCCGAGCGAGGAATAGCCGGTGCCGAAATCGTCCAGCGCGATGCGGACGCCCAGATCGCGCAGCTGCCTGAGTGTCTTAAGCACCAGATCGCTCTCGTCCATCAGCACCGTTTCGGTGATTTCCAGTTCAAGCCGGTTGGCCGGCACGCCCGAGAACGCCAGTGCCGAGATGACGCTGCGGGCAAAGGTGCCGCTTTTGATCTGCACGGCCGAGACATTGACCGCAATACGCAAAGGCGCCCAGCCCGCTGCGCTCGTGCAGGCTTTTCGCAGCGCCCATTCTCCAAGTGGCACGATCAGCCCGGTCTCCTCGGCGGCCGGAATGAAATCGTCCGGCCGCACCAGGCCGCGCACCGGCGAACGCCACCGCATCAAGGCTTCGGCGCCGACGATTTCGCCGGAGGCGATGTTCATGATCGGCTGGAAATCCAGCTCGAATTCCCGACGCGACAGCGCTGCCCTGAGATCGATTTCGAGTGCCCGGCGTGCCCGCACCATCGCATCCATGGCTGGTTCGAAGAAGCGGTAGAGGTTGCGCCCTTCGCTCTTTGCCCGATAGAGCGCCATATCGGCATTTTTCAGCAGCGTGTCGGCATCCTTGCCGTCATTCGGAAAAAGCGCGATTCCGACACTGATGCCGACGCGCATGTCGTGTCTCTTGTCGCGAAACGGCTTTCCGATGATCTCGACGATGCGTTTGGCCAGTTTTTCCGCGTCGCCCGGGCTTTTGAGGTTGAACTGGATGATGACGAATTCGTCGCCGCCGAAGCGGGCGACAACGTCCGTTTCATTGCGCAGGCACCGTTGCAGCCGTTCGGCTACGCATTTCAGCAGCCAGTCGCCGGAGGGGTGGCCCCAAGTATCGTTGACCGCCTTGAAGTGATCGAGGTCGAGCGAGAATATCGCCAGCGATCCGTCTCTCGTCTCACTCAGGGCTTGGTCGAGCCGTTCGCGAAGCATCGAGCGATTGGGCAGGTTGGTCAGTGTGTCGTGATGCGCAAGGTGGGTCATGCGCTCTTCCACGCGCCTGCGCTCGGTGACGTCGTCGAACGTCGCGACCCAGCCGCCGCCGCTCATCGGCCGGCGCGCAACCAGCAGCGTTCTGCCGTCGGCGAGATGGCGATGCGTTACGTGTGTTTTGCCCACCCGCAGGCAGGCTTCGATTTGCAAGATTTCGCTGTCGAGGTCGAGCTTTGTATAAATGCCCAGTTCCAGCAGCCGCTTGAAGGCGTCACGGTGGCTCATGCCAAGCGGGAAGTCGACCGGCCTGACATGGTAAAGTTCCAGGAAACGTTCGTTGCGCACGATCAGCTTGCCGTCAGCATCGTACATCAAAAGCCCTTGCGACATGTTGGCAAGTGCCGCGTCGAAACGGCGGTGCTGCTCCTTCAACTCCTGCTCGCCGCGCCGTTGCTCGGTGATGTCCTCGTAGATCGATACCCAACCGCCTGACGCCAGCGGCCGGTGCGAAATGTTGACGATACGCCCGTCTGCAAGCGTTTCCTCATAGGTGGAAGGTTTAGCCCGGTCGATATAGGGCTTGCGAATGGCATAGAGTTCCTCAGCGCTTTGCGAGGCGATGCCGATGTCCACGCTGTGTTGCAGGATATCGAAAAACCGGATGCCGGGCCGCACCACTTCGGCGTCGAGGCGAAAGATGCTGATGTAGTTCCTGTTGCAGATGATCATCCGCTCATCGGCATCGAACATGCACAGGCCATGCGACATGTTCTCGACCGCTGCCGAAAAACGTTCGTTTTGTTCGCGCAGCTCGTCTTCAATCCGTTGCGGCAGGCCGACGCCTTTGGCCCCCCGTCGGCGGACGGACGAACCAGCCTTGAAACCGGCAACGGGCATGAGGCGCGCCTATGGACCATGGTTAACCACGGCACTGTTGTCCCTGCCGGTTAATTTACCGTTTTCAGCCGGCTGGAACGGCAGTCTGGCGTCGCGACTTTTCGATCGCCGCAAACCGTTTGAGAAAGGCATTTTGCACCCAGGTCACCGAGCGCGGCGTGAAATCGAAGCGCTCGGCGTTGAAACCGCGCGGCCGGCCGAAGAACTCCGTCGCCTCTGCCGTCGAAAAACCCGCAAGCAGCGTCGCTTCGAAATAAGCGGCGATCTGATCCGCTCGCTTGATCTCTTTGCGCAGTCCGGCGTCGAGTTCCGCCGGCAGTGAAAAGCGCAGATGGATGGCGCGCTGCAGCCTGAGCTCGCAATCCTTGTAGCTGCCGCCCATCACGGATTTGAACGGCGAGATCATGTCGCCGATGACATATTCCGGCGCGTCGTGCAGCAGCGCCGCTAACCGCGCGTCGGCCTCGGCGTCCGGCATCAGCTCGCCGACAAGCGCCTCGACCAGCAGGGAGTGCTGGGCGACCGA
The DNA here is from genome assembly GCF_040321795.1 of Mesorhizobium sp. M0244. NCBI lineage: Bacteria > Pseudomonadati > Pseudomonadota > Alphaproteobacteria > Hyphomicrobiales > Phyllobacteriaceae > Mesorhizobium > Mesorhizobium sp. M0244. The sequence continues at coordinate 12,852 of NZ_JAMYSE010000021.1, forward strand.
AAAGGCATGGTCGCCTCTGGTCTGGCCGTTCCAGCGAGCGACGCGGGCAAGGCCGTGAGCGATATCGGAGATCTCGATGTCGAGCGGCGAGGGGTCGAGCAGGTCGAGCCGCCGGCCGGATAGCATGCGCTGCCAGGCGCGCGGCGGCGGCCCGACGCGATCGGCCGCCATCAGGCCTCCTCCGCGCCGACGGCTTCCTGCGGAAAGCTGAATTTCGCCCAGGACGGGATGGCGAGCGACACGGGTACGTCGTCAGCCAGGATCGGTAGGCCGGCGTCGAGCGCCGCCTTGATCCGGTCGATGCGGGCAATGGCAAGACCTGTCGAGCCTGTGGTCGAGCCGAGCGTGCCGACTGGTCGCCCCTCAACGGTCAACTCTGCGCGCGAAGCGGGCAGGGGCTGTTCGGCCGAGACGATCAACACCCGGCGCCTGGCAGTGCCGCGATGCTGCATGCGCGAGACGACCTCCTGGCCGACATAGCAGCCCTTCTTGAAGCCGACGCCGCCGATCTCGTCGAGCAGCACGTCATGCGGAAACGCATCGCCGAGCTGATAGTCGCTGCCGCTTTCGGCAATGCCATGGGCGATGCGAAAGGCTTGCCATGCGGCAAGGTCGCCGCCATCTGCGGCGCCATCATAGAAGCGCTTGACGGCAGCATCGACAAACCGCGCATCGGCAAACGGTGCTGATTCAAATTGCGAGGCAGTTGAATCGCTTTCCCATAGGACGGTCACAACCGGCTGATCTGTCTTGGCAATTTCGACTTTGGCGCGCAATTTGTAGAGCGCCAGCCGGCGCATGAAATCGTCGGCCGTCTCGGTACGGCATTCGAGACGGAAAGCATTGTCGCCGGCGCGCGAGATCAGGAAGTCGAAAAGGATCTTGCCTTGCGGCGTCAGCAGGGCGCCGGGCTTTGCTTCGCTGCTGCCAAGCACGTCGAGGTCGGTAGTCAGGATGTTCTGCAAAAAGTGCTCGGCATCCGGCCCAGACACGGAAACGAGTGCGCGATCTCTGAGCGAGGCAAAGGGCATGGTGGGAAAACGAGCCTGATCTTGCAAAACTGTCGGCCATTACGTAAGCCGCTGGCACTCCCCCCGCAAGAGACCGGATCCGCATGGCCCCCATCTACGATCTCATCCTGACAGGCGGCGCCGTGGTCAACCATGACGGCGAGGGTTTTCGCGACGTCGGTATCAATGGTGGGCGCATCGCTGCCATCGGCGACCTCCGCCAGGCATCGGCCGGCGAGACGATCGACTGCCGCGGGCTGCATATCCTGCCGGGCGTCGTCGATAGCCAGGTGCATTTCCGCGAGCCGGGACTGGAGCACAAGGAAGATCTGGAGACGGGCTCGCGGGCAGCGGTGCTTGGCGGCGTCACCGCCGTCTTTGAGATGCCGAACACCAATCCGCTGACCACCAGCGAGGCGGCTCTTGCCGATAAGGTACAGCGTGCCACCGGTCGCATGCATTGCGACTTTGCTTTCTGGGTCGGCGGCACCCGCGACAATGCGAAAGACACCGGCGATCTCGAGCGGCTGCCGGGTGCGGCCGGCATAAAAGTGTTCATGGGCTCGTCCACCGGCGACCTGTTGGTCGAGGACGACGAAGGCGTCGCCTCGATCCTGAAGAACACACGTCGCCGCGCCGCCTTTCACTCCGAGGACGAGTTCCGGCTGCGCGAGCGGCTCGGCGAGCGCATCGAGGGCGATCCGTCCTCACATCCGGTGTGGCGCGACGAGATCGCTGCATTGCGCTGCACCGAGCGCCTGGTGCGCATCGCGCGCCAGGTCCGCGCCCGGATCCATGTGCTGCACATCTCGACCGCCGAGGAGATAATTTTCCTCGAACAGCACAAGGACGTCGTGACTTGCGAGGCAACGCCGCATCATCTGACGCTGAGCGCCGATGATTATGCGCAGTTGGGCACGCTGATCCAGATGAACCCGCCGGTGCGCGCCGCGCGCCATCGCGACGGCATCTGGCACGGCATTGCGCAAGGCATTGTCGACGTGCTCGGCTCCGACCATGCGCCGCACACGCTGGCCGAGAAGGCAAAGCCTTATCCGGCGTCACCGTCCGGCATGACCGGGGTGCAGACTTTGGTGCCCATCATGCTGGACCATGTCAACGCCGGCCGACTGACCTTGCAGCGCTTTGTCGACCTTACCAGCCACGGCCCGCAGCGCATTTTCGGGATCGCCAGGAAAGGCCGCATCGCCGCCGGCTACGATGCCGATCTGACCATCGTCGATCTGAAGCGTCGCGAGACCATCGCCAACGCCCAGCAAGGCTCCAAGGCCGGCTGGACGCCTTATGACGGCAGGCAGGTGACCGGCTGGCCGATCGGCACTATCGTTCGCGGCCGGCGCGTGATGTGGGAAGGCGACATCGTCACGCCAGGTCAGGGTAGGGCGGTGGAGTTTTCCGAGGCGCTGGTGGCTTAGAGGCTCCTGCCACATAAGACCAGCCTAACCTACTCAATCGCCTGCGACGAAGAACGTCCATTGCCCGGTCGGCGTGATGCCGACGCGGTAGAAGATGTAGGCACCGAACTGCTTCATGTTATCATAATCGCTGGCGGTGACGATCTTGAACAGTTCGACCCGTTGCCTGGCGTCGAGCTTATCCAGCGGCAGGGCGAAAAAATATGGCCAGACGTAAAGATCCTGCGGCGTGCCGGCATCGACATGGACATAGCCGGCATTGAGCACCTCTTCCATGATGGCGAGGATTTCCTGGCCTTCCGTGTCGCCCGAAAGGCCCTTCAGGAAGGCGATCGGGTCGCCCTCCATGTCGCCCAGCGACAATTGGGTCATCGTGTCGCCCTTGCCGATCAGCGGCCGGAGCTTTTCGATGTCGCCGCTCTTGCAGGCCTCGACGATCAGGTCGTGCATGCGCCTGACCGGTTCCGGCAACTTGGTAAGGTCGTAGACGACTTCGGGCAAAGGTACGTCAGGATCGACATGCGGATTGGCCATGCCGCCATCGTCCGCCGGCCCTTTCGGCTCGGGTTGTTCCGGTGCGTCGGACGGCGTCGGCTGGCTGGCTGCAGGTGGCGTCGTGCCGAGCGGGCCGGGCATCGGCACGGCACTTCCGGGCGGCGACATGTCGCCGTCGGGTGGCGGCGTGACCGGCGAGGGCAGGTCTTCGCGCTTGATCTCGCTGAGAGCGTGAGCGGGACTGCTCGCAAGAAACAGTGCAAGGGGAATCGCCGCGCAGGAAGCGGTGAGCCAGATGCTGAGGACCAGGCCGCGCGGCTTGCCTGACATCGAAAAATTCACCGCCTGCTACTCCCTGGTTCCGGGCCATCCATGTGCCCGGACGTGATGTCCAGCGGCGCGCCGTCGTCAAAGAACCGAGGTCAGTGCCGCAGCCTTTCGGGCTCGAAGGCCCCGGCAATCACCTTTTCACGCATGCGATCGAGGAGGGCAAGCGCCGAGGTCTCGCCATTGGTGCGCAGCATCTCGCCGAATGCCGTCTCGAGGGCGGCCTCGGCGATGATTTCCGGCTCGATTCCAGCCGACAGCCCTTCTGCCCAGGCTTCGCTGTGGCTTTCCACGGCAGTCAGGCGCTTTTCTTCCCTGACCAGCGCGTCGATGTCGTTGACGCCATGTTCCATTGCGATGTCCACCCTTTTCAAGCGGCGATCCGATAGATGCGGATCAGGCTTGGGCTGTCCGTTTACACGCAGGTTAAATAAGTGCTTGTAAATGCGACATTTTTTTGGTCGCTTTCGACAAAGACCGTAGCGTTTTGCAAACCTGCGTTCGATCTGATTCAAAACTTAGCCGATTAGGCCAGCGAGCGGGATGAAAACCTTCAGTTTGAGTTAATTCCACATCCGCGCGCTAACGTTTCGTTAATATAGTTGCAAAAGTGCAACATAACGATTGCACCAAGACGTCACCCGAGGCAAGCGGAGAAGTGTCGAACGCGTCCGCCGCGAACAGCGCCGCCGCTTGATGCGGCTTTGCCGGAAAGCAGCTGCCGCCCTCAGTTTCCGTAGCGCGATGCAATGTCGCGAGACAGCGTCTCGCCTTCCTTCATGTAGCGGCTGATGGCTTCCGTGGCCGACGCGGTGCATTGCGTATAAGTGCCGCCGAAGGATCGGTAGCCGCGGTTGAAGCTGGCGATGAAGCGGGCGCGCCGCTCAGGGTTCGGATTTTCAGATGCGATCAGTTTTTCCATCTCGGCCCGCCACTGGTCGCCCTTCTCGCCGCACAGATTGCGCAGGAAATGCAGCGAACCGAGCACTTCCGCCAGCCGCATCAGCCCGGGCTCGAACGGGGCTTCGGCGGCAATTGCCGGGCGCGCGCCGACAACCACACTGACGGCGAGGCATGCGGCGAGAAACGGAGATGTGCGGCTCATCAGGCTTTGTGCTGAAACAATTTGTCGCCTGCAAGGCGATTTTCGGGCTCAGTTCTCGGCGTCCTTGTTGGGGCCGAGCAGATCGTCGGCAATTTCAAAAACTGCATCCGCGAGCGGCATCGCTGTCATTTCGGCCAGCGTATAGAAGGCCGCGGTTTCGGCGTCGTCGCTGGCCACCGCCTCGCCGCCGGCATAGTTGGCCCCAAACACCGTCAGCTGATAGTCGACCGGATGCCCGTCGCCGCTGCCGTCGATGTGGATTTCCCGCAGCGGCCGGTAGCTGCGCGCCTGCAATCCGGTCTCTTCCAGCAATTCGCGCCGTGCTGCCTGTTCCAGCGTCTCGCCGGCTTCGACCTTCCCGCCGGGAAAGGCATAGAAGCCCTGCGATGGCGGTCTGGCCCGCTTGACCAGCAGCACCGTGTTCTCGCGCACGACGCAGACCGAGACTGCCGGAATGATCTTGCGTGCTTCCATGGGCTCCCGATCGCTCGATTGGCATAGTCCGTTGTGGACCGGCCGTCGGCGAACAGCTTTAACGGTTGCGCAAGGCAGGTTCCATCGCCACTTTCACATGTCACCAATTCGAGAATTGAATTCATGTGCGGACGCTTTGCCTTGACCGCCACTCCGGACCAGACCGCCGCCTTTCTCGGCCTGGCGGAATTGGAGGAGTTTCCGGCCCGCTACAACATCGCGCCGACGCAGCCGGTGTTGATGGCGCTCGCCGGATTACCGCGGGCGCCTGGCTCGAACCTGCCCGACCGGCGCTCGATGTTGGTGCGCTGGGGCCTGATCCCGGCCTGGGTCGAGGATACGCGTGACTTCGCGCTGCTGTTCAACGCGCGTGCCGAAGGGGCGGCGGAAAAGGCCTCGTTTCGCGCCGCCATGCGCCATCGCCGCGCCTTGGTGCCGGCTTCGGGATTCTACGAATGGCACCAGACCGGCGGCAGAAGAGGGCAGCCCTATTGGGTGCGCCCAAGGCATGGCGGGCTCGTCGCCTTCGCCGGGCTGATCGAGACCTATGCCGAGCCGGGCGGATCGGAAATGGACCGGCGCCATCCTGACCGTCCATGCCAATGCCGACATTGCTCATATCCACGGCCGCATGCCGGTGGTGATCCATCCCGAGGATTTCGCTCGCTGGCTGGATTGCCGCACCCTCGAGCCGCGCGATGTGGCCGATCTGCTGATACCCGCCCACCCCGATTTCTTCGAAGCGATCCCGGTTTCCGACCTCGTCAACAAGGTCGCCAACATCGGGCCGGAGATTCAGGAGAAGGGCGTCATCGAGCCTGAGCCCGAGAAGGTCAAACGCCAGAAGTTCGGCGCGAACGACAGTCAGATGACTTTACTTTAGCAAAAGCTACTATTTCTGAGACGCCGTGAGCGCCTCAATCTTCACCGGCGGCATTCTCAGGCAGCGCGCGGCGAGACGATCTTCTGTGCCGGCTTCTTCTTCTTCGCGGTGTGCAGAAGAGCTGCGACGATTGCTGCCGGGCCGATCGCCCGGTAATAGCTGGCGAGCGCCGGTTGCTTGGCGCGGCTGGGTTCCTGCTTAGGCATTCTTCTCTTCCCTGGTAACGTCTTGGTGTCTGCGTTTGCTGGCCGAATCCGACCAAATCGTGACGCTTGCTGATCTAGCCGGCGAATGTTTCATGACAGTGCCGACATGTTTAATAAAATGTTTCAGTGCCGCATTTCCTGTGATCCAACGGTATTTTTGGCGAGGGTAGCGACTTGACGGCAACACCGGGCAAGGCGATAAAGCCGGCCATGAAAACGTCTTTCGCCATTTGTGGCATTTGCATTATCGGCTAGCCTCGCGCTGGTCCTGGACGTTTTCGCCTCATCTCCTCCCAGATTGGACAAACGCCCGGCCAGCAGGCTGGAGCCCGATTTGCGCCTCGGCGCAACTGGCTCCATCCAGAGCACGATCCCAACAGGTCATGCTCAAACAAAGTAACGCACCGGGAAGGCACGTATGTCTGACGCATCGAAGAGCCTGCGCCTCTACAACACGCTAACGCGGAGCAAGGAAGATTTCTTCCCGATCGATCCGCGCAATGTGCGCATGTATGTCTGCGGCCCGACGGTCTACGACTTCGCCCATATCGGCAATGCGCGGCCGGGGATCGTCTTCGACGTGCTGTTCCGTTTGCTGCGGCGTCTCTACGGGCAAGCGCACGTCACCTATGTGCGCAACATCACGGACGTCGACGACAAGATCAACGCCCGCGCACTGCGCGATTTCGGCAGCGAGATTTCCTCGGGGGAGCTATCGCTGAACGAGGCGATCAGGCGGGTCACCGAAGAGACCGCCGACCAGTTCCACAAGGACGTGGCGGCACTCGGTTGCCTGGAGCCGACGGTCGAGCCGCGCGCCACCGAGTTCGTCGAGCCTAGGCCCGACGGCAAGGTCGATATGATCTTCTTGATTCAACGCTTGATCGAACGCCGCCATGCCTATGTCGCGGCTGGAGAAGTCCTATTCGACACCGCTTCCATGCCGGACTACGGGCAATTGTCGAAGCGCAATCTCGACGAGCAGCAGGCCGGCGCCCGCGTCGCCGTCGATGCGCACAAGAAGAACCCGCAGGATTTCGTGCTGTGGAAATTGTCTTCGCCCCAGGAGCCGGGCTGGGACAGCCCGTGGGGCAGGGGCCGGCCGGGCTGGCACATCGAGTGCTCGGCGATGTCGGCCGCCTATCTCGGCGAGGTGTTCGACATCCATGGCGGTGGTCTCGACCTGATCTTTCCGCACCACGAGAACGAGATCGCGCAGTCGCGTTGCGCCCACGGCACCGAAACGATGGCCAAGGTTTGGATGCACAATGGTTTCCTGCAGGTCGAAGGGCAGAAGATGTCCAAGAGCCTGGGCAATTTCTATTCGATCAGCGAATTGCTGGAGACGGAGACCTTTGGCGGCCGCAAATGGCCGGGCGAGGTGCTGAGGCTGGCGATGCTGATGACGCATTATCGCGAACCGATTGACTTTTCAGTGCGCAAGCTGGAAGAGGCGGAGAATACGCTGCGCAAATGGAAGCGGGCCGCCGATCTGGCGCCGCCGACGGCAAAACCGGTGCCGGCGGATGTGATCGAAGCGCTGTCGGACGACCTCGCCACCTATCCCGCATTCCAGTTGCTGACGCAGTTGGCTGGCGATGCTGTTGATTTCAACGCTGGTAGCGGCAACGCTGCCGCCGAAGACAATGATGCTGCCGCTTCACTGAAGGCGTCGCTGCTGTTCCTCGGCTTCGACGTCGCGGCGGCCAAGGTGGATGAAGACGCCATTGCCAAGGCGATCGCCAAACGCCTCGCGCTGATCGCCGCCAAGAACTGGGCCGAGGCCGACCGCATCCGCGACGAGTTGCTGGCGCAAGCCATACAATTGAAGGACGGCAAGGACCCCGTCACCGGCGAACGCATCACCACCTGGGAGGTGAAAAGATGATCGACCATCTCGGCATTACCGTTTCGGATTTCGACGCGTCGAAGGCTTTTTACGACAGGGCGATGGCGCCGCTCGGCGCCTCGCTGCTTTACATGGTGCCGCAGGAATATACCGGCGGCGCCAAGGTCGGCGGCTACGGCCGCGACCGGCCGGTGTTTTGGCTGCATGCCGGCAAGGACAAGCCGAAGGACCATCAGCATGTCGCCTTCACCGCGCGCAGCCGCGCCGAGGTCGATGCTTTTCATGCCGCGGCGATCGCCGCCGGCGGCAAGGACAATGGCGGGCCGGGCCTGCGTCCGCACTATCATCCGAACTATTATGGCGCCTTCGCCTTCGATCCCGACGGCAACAATGTCGAGGCGGTCTGCCATGCTCCGGAGTAGTGCGCGATGAGCCTCGACAACAGGCCGGTCTACACAGGCGGCTGTCAGTGCGGCGCGGTGCGCTTCCGCGTCGAAGGCGCGCTGGGCGATGCGTCCGTCTGCCATTGCCGTATGTGCCAGAAGGCGAGCGGCAATTTCTACCTGCCGCTGGTCTCGGTGCGCGGCGCAACACTCGATTGGACGCGGGGCGAGCCCAAACGCTTCCGCTCGTCGAACGCGGCTTCGCGCGGTTTCTGCGCCGAATGCGGCACGCCGCTGACCTTCGAAGCGGCCGACGGCGTGGCGCTCGCCATTGCCGCATTCGACCATCCCGAGGAGATCGCGCCGACGATCCAATGGGGTGTCGAAGCCAAGCTCCCCTATGTGGATCATGTCCACGAATTGCCCGGTGAGGAGACGATGGCCGATATCTCGTCGACACCTTATCTCGCCGATCTCATCTCCTATCAGCATCCCGACCACGACACCGAACAATGGCCGCCGGAGGAAAGATCATGACCGAAACCGTTCGTACCGGCGGCTGCCAATGCGGCGCCGTGCGCTTCCGCATCCACGGGGCGCTCGGCCGCCCCTCTATCTGCCATTGCCGCATGTGCCAGAAGCAGTTCGGCTCGTTTTTCGGGGCGCTGGTGACGGTGCCGAGCGACGGCGTCGAATGGCTGCGCGAGGAGCCGAGCTACTTTCAGTCGTCGGTCAACATCGATCGCGGCTTTTGCGCCCGCTGCGGCACGCCGCTGACTTACCGGCAGCCCGGCGCCCTTGAGATTGCCATCGGCGCCTTCGACGACCGCTCCGACCTTGCGCCACAGATCCAAGTCAACTACGCCGCCAGGCTGCCTTGGGTGGAGACGATCTTCGACGCACCGATCCATGACGATCCGGATTACTACGCCCGGCAGGAATCCATCATCTCCTTCCAGCATCCCGATCACGAGACGGCCAACTGGCCGCAGCAAGGCCTGAAACTATGAGCAGCGAATTCCGCACCCTCTATCCCGAGATCGAGGCTTTCGAGTCCGGCATGCTCGACGTTGGCGATGGCCATCAGGTCTATTGGGAGCGCTCCGGCACGAAGGGTGCCAAGCCGGCGGTATTCCTGCATGGCGGGCCGGGCGGCACCATTTCGCCAAACCACCGGCGGCTGTTCGACCCGAAACTCTATGAAGTCATCCTGTTCGACCAGCGCGGCTGCGGAAAATCGACGCCCAATGCCTCGCTCGAAGCCAACACCACCTGGCACCTGGTCGCCGACATCGAGCGCCTGCGAAAAATGTGCGGCTTCGATAAATGGCTGGTATTCGGCGGCTCGTGGGGTTCGACGCTGGCGCTGGCCTATGCCGAGACGCACCCCGAGCGGGTCAGCGAACTGGTCGTGCGCGGCATCTACACACTGACCCGCGCCGAACTCGAATGGTACTACCAGTTCGGCGTCTCGGAGATGTTCCCCGACAAATGGGAGCGGTTTCTGGCGCCGATTCCTGAGGTCGAGCGCGGCGACATGATGGCCGCCTACCGCAAGCGGCTGGTCGGCAGCGATCCTAAGGCGCGGGTCGAGGCCGCTCGCGCCTGGAGCCTATGGGAGGGCGAGACGATCACGCTGCTGCCGGAACCGGAAACCAGTGGTCCCTTCGGCCAGGATGACTATGCCGTCGCTTTCGCCCGCATCGAGAACCACTACTTCGTCCATGCCGGCTGGCTGGAAGAGGGACAGCTGCTGCGCGATGCATGGAAGCTTAAGGATATCCCAGGTACCATAATTCACGGCCGCTACGACATGCCGTGCCCGGCGCGCTGTGCCTGGGCGCTGCACAAGGCGTGGCCGAAAGCGGATTTCCATCTGATCGAAGGCGCCGGCCATGCCTATTCGGAGCCGGGCATCCTCGACAGGCTGATCCGCGCGACGGACATATTTGCCGGGAAATGACCATGGCTCGCGAGCGCCTCTACCTCTTCGACACCACGCTGCGCGATGGTCAGCAGACGCCGGGCATCGACTTTTCCGTCGAGGACAAGATCGCCATCGCCAAGCTGCTCGATGAGTTCGGCATCGACTACGTCGAGGGCGGTTACCCCGGCGCCAATCCAACCGACACCGCGTTCTTTGCCGAGCGTCGCACGGCCAATGCCAAGTTCGTCGCCTTCGGCATGACCAAGCGGGCAGGAGTGTCGGCCTCGAATGACCCCGGCCTCGCCGCGCTGGTTCAGTCGAAGTCGGATGCCATCTGCTTCGTCGCCAAGAGCTGGGACTACCACGTCCGCGTCGCGCTCGGCTGCACCAATGAGGAGAACCTCGAGGCGATCAAGGCATCGGTCGAGGCGGCCGTCAGTTCGGGTAAGGAGGCGATGGTCGACTGCGAGCATTTCTTCGATGGCTTCAAGGCCAACCCCGATTATGCCCTGGCCTGCGCCAGGACGGCCTACGATGCCGGCGCCCGCTGGGTGGTGCTGTGCGATACCAATGGCGGCACGCAGCCCTCTGAGGTGCGCGCCATCGTCGAAAAGGTGATCGCCGCCGGCATACCGGGCGACTATCTCGGCATCCACGCCCATGACGACACCGGCCAGGCGGTGGCGAATTCGCTTGTCGCCGTCGAGGCCGGCGTGCGCCAGATTCAGGGCACGCTGAATGGCATAGGCGAGCGCTGCGGCAACGCCAACCTGATCTCGATCGTGCCGACACTGGCATTGAAGCCGGCCTTTTCCGGCCGCTTTGCAACAGGCATTTCGGCAGAGACGTTGACCGGCATATCGCGCCTGTCCCGCGCCTTCGACGAGTTGCTGAACCGCGCGCCGGAAGCGCAGGCTCCCTATGTTGGCGCCTCCGCTTTCGCCACCAAGGCCGGCATCCATGCCTCGGCGCTGGCCAAGGAGCCGGCGACCTACGAGCATGTGCCGCCCGAGACAGTCGGCAACCGCCGCCGCGTCATGGTTTCGGACCAGGGCGGCAAGGCCAATTTCCTAGCCGAGCTGAAACGGCGCGGCATCGACATGCCGAAGGACTATCACCGGCTGGACGCGCTGATCGCCGTCGTCAAGGAGCGCGAGGCCGAGGGCTACGCCTACGAAGGTGCCGACGCCAGCTTCGAGCTTCTGGCGCGCAAGATGCTGCACGGCCTGCCGGAATTCTTCCGGGTCACCTCGTTCCGCTGCATGGTCGAGCGCCGCTTCGACGCCAATGGCCAGCTGAAGACGGTCTCAGAGGCGATCGTGAAAGTGCTGGTCGAGGGGGAGGAGAAGATGTCGGTGGCCGAAGGCCATGGCCCGGTCAATGCGCTCGACATTGCGCTGCGCAAGGATCTCGGCAAATTCCAGAGCGAGATCGCCGACCTCGAGCTGGCCGACTTCAAGGTGCGTATCCTCAATGGCGGCACCGAGGCGATCACCCGCGTGCTGATCGAATCGCATGACGGCACCGGCGCGCGTTGGTGGACGGTCGGCGTCTCCGAAAACATCATCGACGCTTCGTTCCAGGCGCTGATGGATTCGATCGTCTACAAGCTGATGAAGAACCGAGACATGGCCGGGCTGGTCGCGGCGGAGTGAGGAAATGGGCTTCTCGATAAGCTGGCTGGGTTTTCTTGGTTGCGGGATAAAGGAAACTGCGGCCTTGTTCGGGCGCGAGATTGGCGATCGATCGGAGATTTTCGAAGCACCGGTGAATGCCCATGCCAGCGAAAAGAACTGGGCGATCATTATTCTTGATCCCTGCAGCTTTCCGAACCCGCCTCAGCAATATCTGGCCGCGATCTCGCAAGATCGGGAAGTCGTTATCGCGCATATAGAAGAACATGTCATGTTTGCACGCGCCGAACTCTGGCGCGACGGAAGGAACATCTGGAAAGTCTGGCATGGCGGCGACAAGACCGTTAGGGATTTGCATGTCACGGGTGATCTCCCCGCGTTATTCGAAGCGCTGAAGCAGCAGTGTTTTTCTAAACAGGACGAAGAAGATGTCGAAAATCCCGAGGTCGATTTCGTTTTCGAAATCCCTCTCGATCTTGCGGCGGAGCTGACGGGCTTCAGGCACGATGAAGGCACGCCCGATAGCGTTTTTTTCGAACTCAGGGAAAAGCCTGCTCAGCGTTGAGATCGTTTCGTGCTGGGGTAGACCTGCGGTACTCACTCTCGCAGGCAGCGGCAATTGTTCGACATTGGTGGTCGTGTTGAACCATCAGCGAGACTCCATTGATCCATCAGAAGTTTGCGATGGTTTTGACAGGGCGGCTGGCGCATAGCGTTGGGCCATGACCGCCCAAGCACTGCAAATCGAAGCCGACACCAAAGCTCGTCGCGGCTTCCTGCTGGCGCTTGGCGCCTACCTCCTTTGGGGGCTGCTGCCCTTCTACATGAAGGCTGTCGCGCATCTGCCGCTGGCCGAAGTCATCGCCCACCGCATCGTCTGGTCGGTGCCGATCGCCGCCGCCGTCCTGGTCTGGGCAGGCCGCACTGCCGATTTCAAAGCGGCAGTCCGTTCGCCGCGCATCATTTCGATGGCGGTGCTGACGGCGGCGCTGATTTCCATCAACTGGGGCATCTATGTCTGGGCGATCGCGGTCGACCGCACCATCGAGACCGCGCTTGGCTACTACATCAACCCGCTTGTTAGCGTCGTTGTCGGCGCGCTCCTGCTCGGCGAGCGGCTCGACCGCCTGCAGATCGCGGCGGTGGTGCTGGCGGCAATCGCGGTCGCGGTGCTGACGATCGACGCCGGCAAACTGCCTTGGGTGTCGCTGGTGCTGGCGTTTTCCTTTGCCGCCTATGCCTTCTTCCGCAAAACGCTGCCAATCGGCCCGAGCCAGGGCTTCCTGCTTGAAGTGCTGCTGCTGTCGGTGCCGGCGCTCGGCTACATCATCTTCCTGATCGCCACAGGACAGGATCATTTCGTCTCCAGCTCGTTGAACGACACTGCCTTGCTGATCGGTTGCGGACCGGTCACCGCCGTGCCGCTGCTGTTGTTCGCGTTCGGCGCCAGGCTGCTGCGCCTCTCCACCATCGGCATCATGCAATATATCGCACCGACGATCGTCTTCCTGATCGCGGTGCTGATCTTCGGCGAGCCGTTCGGCGGCACCCAGGCCATCGCCTTTGGCCTGATCTGGACAGCGCTGGCGATGTATTCCTGGTCGATGTTTTCTTCGGCGCGAAGGGCAGGCGCTACAACCGTCCGAGCCGCCTGACGAAGAGCTAGGTGACTGCCGCGATAAGCGGCGACACCGCAGACAACGCTTCCTTGATGCGACCGAGCCTCCAGAGCAGCCGCCACGCTTTCACGCGCAAGTTCCGCCTTGGATTGAAAGTGCGGATATAAGACGCCGTTCGCGCCGTATTATTCATGCCGGAGGGCAGATCGGTCGCGATTCCTGGTCCTTATGCTAAGATTGCAGGCAACGGATCACGAGCGCCGCTGTTTCGAAGCAATTGGAATAATAAGCCGTTGACTTGCGTTTACGCAAAGAGCACGACGCAAATCCGTGCGGAGGACGTCCGATGAATGCCGGCTTCCCGCGAAACTTGGTCATAGCCGTATTGGCAGCGCTCATGGTGAGCTGCGCTGGCGTTCCGGCGCAGAAAACGGGGACAATAACCGGCTATGGCCCCAACCCCACTTTACCGAAACCAAGGCCTACGCTGATCCCGACCGTTAACATCGCCGAGGCGAAAGGCTGGCAGAACGGCGGTATGCCGACCCCGGCGAAGGGACTGAGAGTGAACGCCTTCGCCACCGGCCTCGACCATCCGCGCTGGCTACATGTGCTTCCGAACGGCGACGTGCTGGTTGCCGAAACCAATGCCCCTGCTAAGCATGACGAAGGCTTCAGCCTGAAAAAGGTCTTCATGGGACTGGCTATGAAGCGGGCCGGCGCCGCGACCCCAAGCGCCAACCGCATCACGCTCCTGCGTGACACCAATGGCGACGGCATTGCGGATGTGCGCAGGACATTCGCCGAAGGCCTCAATTCACCCTTCGGTATGACGCTGTCCAAAGGCAAGCTCTATGTCGCCAATACCGACGCGCTCGTCGCTTTCCCCTACTCCAATGGCCAGACCCAGGTCACCACGCCGCCGGAAAAGATCATCGACTTGCCGGCCGGAGACCTCAACCATCATTGGACCAAGGACGTGATCGCAAGTCCGGATGGACGCACGCTCTATGTCACCGTCGGCTCGAACAGTAACGTTGGAGAAAACGGCATGGCCGCGGAGAAGAACCGCGCCGCCGTCCTTGAAGTGGATTTGTCCAACCGCCGCACCCGGGTCTTCGCGTCGGGGCTGCGCAACCCGAACGGGCTCTCCTGGAACCCTGAAACTGGCGAGCTTTGGGTCGCCGTGAACGAGCGTGACGAGATCGGCGACGATCTCGTGCCGGATTACATGACCTCGGTTCGCGACGGCGCTTTCTACGGCTGGCCCTACAGCTACTACGGACAGAACGTCGACAAACGCGTCAAGCCGCAGCGCCCCGATCTCGTGGCGAGGGCGATCAAGCCCGATTATGCGCTGGGTTCCCATACGGACTCGCTGGGACTTACCTTCTCCAAGGGCGCGCAGCTCGGTCCGGCCTACGGCAACGGCGCCTTCATCGGCCAGCACGGCTCGTGGAACAGAAGCGTGCGCAGCGGTTACAAGGTGATCTTTGTGCCGTTCCGTGCTGGCAAACCGAGCGGTCTCCCGAAGGACGTGCTCACTGGCTTCATCGGGCGGAATGGCACGGCGATGGGCCGTCCGGTCGGCGTTGTTATCGATCAGGCCGGCGCACTGCTCGTCGTCGACGATGTCGGCAATGTCATCTGGCGGGTCAGCCGAGCCAATCGCCGTTGAGCGCAGGCTGGTCGCCGCCATCCGCGTCCGTTCGATGTCGCCGATGCTCACCGCTTCGGCCCGAAGCCGGGATAGGGCTGCAGCGGCACAACGGCGGCAATGTCCATCATGCCGGCCTTGACCAGCGGCAAGGTTGCGAGATGGCGGCGCACGTCGGCATCGCTGCCGGCTTCGAACATCATGCCGCTGCCGGGAATGTCGCCTCGGTTCCAGACCTGACGCATGACACCCTCGGCGTAGAGCGTTCGGCGCTGCTCGGATTCGCCGGGCAGCAGCGGCGCAAAATCGGCGTCGGCGAACTTTTCGGTGTTGCGCGCAAGAAGGGCAAAGAACTGCATCGGAATCTCCTGACGTTGGCAGTTGGAATGGCGAAACTATTCGCCTCGACTGGCCAGACAGTCCAAGACTGATTAGGCTAAAGTTGAGACCTCACGAGACTTGAGCATCGGAGCAAACAATGTTCGACCTGCGCCAGCTCCGCTATTTCATTGCCGTCGCTGAAACCGGCAATGTCGGGCGTGCCGCCGAATTGCTGCATATCTCGCAGTCGCCGCTCAGTCGTCAGATCATGCAGCTGGAGGAGCAACTGGGCGTCGCATTATTCGAAAGGGCGAGGCAGCGCGTTCATCTTAATGCCGAGGGCCGCGCCTTTCTCGCCGAGGCGCGGGCGTTGCTGGCCCATGCAAGGCGGCTGGAGGAGCTCGGCCGCAATCTCGCCAGCGGCACCGTCGGCCGTCTCGCTATCGGCTATGTCGAGGGCGCGGTCCATGCCGGGCTTGTCGCCCGGATGCTGCGTCAGTTTCGCCGCGATCGGCCCGAATTTCATCTTCAACTGAAGGGCCAGCGTTCCGCCGCGCAGATCGAAGCGCTGCGTGAACGATCGCTCGATCTGGGGCTCGTTTACACGCCTCCTTCTGCCGACGATCCCGACATCGCCACCATGCTCATCATGCGCGAGCCGCTAGTGCTGGCATTGCCGGAAGGTGATCCATTGGCCGATATCGCCAACATACGGCCGCAGCAACTCGATGGACGCGCCTGGATCACGGTGGTGCGCCAGCCCGACGACACCAATCGCAGCCAGTTTGTCGCCGCCTGTGCGAAGGCCGGCTTCCTGCCCGACATTGCCTATGAGACGACCGATCCGTTGACGTCGCTGGGGCTGGTCAGCGCCGGGCTTGGGCTGGCGACGGTGCAGGCCAGTCTGCGCAGTGCCGCGCCGCCTCAGATCGTGTTTCGCGATCTGCCGTGGTTCGAACGCACTGTCTCAATCCATCTTGCCTGGCGGCGTCAGGACAAGCGCGCGGTCATCGCAGACTTAAGGAAGGCAGTAGGGCAGGAGTGAATGGTGAATAGTGAATAGTCAGTAGTCAGTAGTCAGTAGTCAGTAGTCAGTAGGGGGATAGACAGGCGCCGGTTCGGAAGGTCTCGTACTTCACTATTCACTATTCACTATTCACTATTCACTATTCACTATTCACTATTCACTCTACATCTTATCAATCACCGACTGCACGCCCTCCGTCGGCGCATCGACGGACGATCCCGCCACCATGATTGCGGCGACGATTGCTTCCGGGTCCTCGACTACCAGGGGCTTGACCCGCTGCGCGGTGTGGATGAAGCCTTCCGTTGCCATGTGGTCGAGCAGCGTCAGCATCGGATCCCAGAACCCTCCGACGTTACCGAAGACGATCGGCTTGCGGTGATGGCCAAGCTGCGCCCAGGTCATGATTTCGACGATCTCCTCGACCGTGCCGATGCCGCCGGGCAACGCCACAAAGGCGTCGGATTTCTCGAACATCCTGTGTTTGCGCTCGTGCATATTGTCGGTGATCACGAGCTCGTCGAGCCGGTGAAGCGCGGTTTCGGTCGCCTCCTTGTTGATCAGAAAACGCGGAATGATGCCCGTTACCTTGCCGCCGGCCTTTAATGCCCCCTCAGCGACGGCACCCATGATACCTTTGGTGCCGCCGCCATAGATCAGACGCAGGCCGGACTTGGCGATCGAGCGGCCAAGCAGGTGTCCGGCCTTGATATAGGTTTCATCACGGCCCGGAGACGAGCCGCAATAGACGCAGACAGATCGAATCGTGTTCATGTGATGATTGGTGATAGGGACTATTGGCGTGGTCAAGCCCTGGGGCGGGCTTTTTCTTGTCGGCTTTGGCAAAACAGGCTAGACCGAAATTAGGTGGCTAAGGGGCAGGGAAACATGAAAATCAATCCATTGAAGGCGTTTTTGTTCGCGGCCGGAGGCTCTGTCGCCGCGGCGGGAACCGCCTACGTATCGGGCGCACTCGACCCGTATCTCAATTCCATCCCGCCGGCGGAAGTCGCGGCACTGACGCCGCCGGCTTCGAAACCGGCCGCTCCGGCGACCGAGAGCCGGCTGCCAGCAGCGCCCGCCGCGTCCACCGATGCGGCGACGCCCGCCGCGCCGGCCGCCGCAGGTGCGATCGTGCCGACCTTCGACATCGTGCGCGTCGAAAGCAACGGCTCGATCGTCGTCGCCGGCAATGCAGCGCCCAATGCCAAGGTCGAGATCCTCAACGGTTCGACTGTGCTCGGCTCGACGGTCGCCGGTCCCGATGGCGCCTTTGCGATTATTCTCGACGATCCGCTGAAACCCGGCGACTATACGATCACGCTGCGCTCGACGACCGGCAATGTCCTGACCGTGTCGCCGCAGACCGCCGTCGTTTCGCTCCCCCAGAATTCCACCGGCCAGGTGCTGGCGATGGTCGAAGAGCCGGGCAAGCCGTCCGAACTGCTCACCGTTCCGGCCCCTGAGGCAAAATCTGACGCATCGCCGCCTGCCGGCGAACAGGCGGCCGTTCAGCCACCCGCCACCGGCACCGAACTGCCGGCTGCGGCAGCGCCGGCGCCAGCCGCCCCGGCGGCTGATGTTCCAGCAGCGCCTGCGCCTGCTGCGCCGGCCGCTGTTGGAGCAGCGCCGGCTCCGGCAGCGCCCGCCATACCGGCAGCGCCTGCTGCTCCCGCGGCGGAGCCCAAGATCGTCGTCGAAGCCGTCGAAATCGACGGCAACAAGATTTTCGTTGCCGGCCTCGCCGATCCCGGCCGCAAAGTGCGCGCCTATGCCAACGATATCCTGCTCGGAGATGGCAAGACCTCGCCCGACCGCCACTTCCTGGTTGAAGCGACACGCGACATCCCGGTCGGCACCTACACCATCCATGTCGATGCGCTCGACGCCGACGGCGTGAAGGTGGTGGCCCGTGCCGCCGTGCCGTTCGAGCGCGAGCCGGGCGAGGCGATTGCCGCCGTCGCGCCGGCCGAGCCGAAGCCTGCCGAGATAAAACCAGCCGAGCCGAATGCTCCGGCGACCGAAGACGCGCCGGCTACACCGGCAACGGCCGCCGAAACGCCTCCTGCCACCGAGGCTCCGGCCGAAATGGCCGTCGCAACGCCTGCGGGCGAAACTCCCGAGACCGTGGCGCCTCAGCTCGAACATGCCGATGGCGCAGTCATTATCCGCCGCCATGACACGCTGTGGCGGATTTCGCGGCGGGTCTACGGCCAGGGCATGCGCTACTCGACCATCTATCTCGCCAACCAGGACCAGATCAGTAATCCCGATCGCATCTGGCCGGGGCAGGTGTTCAAGGTGCCGGAGAAATCGAAGGAAGGCGAGCCCGCCGATCTCAAGGCAATGGGCGACCAGATGACGACGGCCCCAGTCAAGACCGAGTAGCCATTCTGCCCATCAGGGCAGCTTGCGGCAGGACCCATCATCGTTTATCGCCGATAAACGATGACCAAATCCCCCCTCGAAACGGACGGAAGCCGCGCGGCAGACAAATGCGCGCCCATTAGCTGCACGCCGGACAGCCGGGCCGTCGCCGTTCGGCTTGCGGCGCTTTCGCATCCGGCGCGGATCGAAATTCTCAAACACCTTTCCGCCAATCGTTCCTGCTGCTGCCGCGAGGTCGTCGAGCATTTCGATCTGGCGCAGTCCACCGTTTCCCAGCACCTGAAGATCCTGGTCGAAGCCGGGCTAATCCGCTTCGAGCCTGACCGCCAGCGCTCGCGCTATGAACTCGACCGTGCCGCGCTCGCCGACGTTTCCGCATCGCTAGCCGCACTCGTCAATTCCTGCTGCAGCGCCAGCTAAGAAATACGAAAAGGCAATAAGAATGGCCGAAAAGACCGTCTCCGCCGATTCCGGCTCGACCTTCGGAACGTTGCGCAATCTTTGGCCCTATATGTGGCCGGCCGACCGCGCCGACCTAAGGGCGCGGGTGGTGTGGGCAACCGTGCTGCTGGTCGTCGCCAAGCTGACCCTGGTGGCCGGACCCTATTTCTTTAAATGGGCGACCGATGCGCTGGCCGGCGACTCCAAATCTGCGCCGCCGCTGCCGGTCTTTCTGCTGGCGCCGGTCATGCTGGTCGTCGCCTACAATGCCGTGCGGCTGGTGCAGCTCGGCTTCAACCAGTTGCGCGACGCCTTGTTTGCACGGGTCGGCCAGCATGCCGTGCGCCGGCTCGCCTTCCGCACCTTCGTGCATATGCACGAACTGTCGCTGCGCTTCCACCTCGAACGGCGCACCGGCGGCCTGTCGCGGGTCATCGAGCGCGGCACCAAAGGCATCGAGACGATCGTCCGCTTCACCATGCTGGCGACGGCGCCAACGATCGTCGAATTCGCGCTCACCGCCGGCATTTTCGCCGTTACCTATGGCTGGCTCTACGTGCTGGTGATCGCGGTCACGGTCTCGCTCTATGTCTGGTTCACCGTCAGGGCGAGCGACTGGCGTATTTCGATCCGCCGCGAGATGAACGATAGCGACAACGAAGCCAGCACGAAGGCGATCGACTCACTGCTCAACTACGAAACAGTCAAATATTTCAACAACGAAGCCATGGAGGCCGAGCGCTTCGACCGTTCCACGGCGCGTTACGAGCTGGCTGCGACCAAGACCTGGACCTCGCTCGGCTGGCTGAACTTCGGCCAAGGCGTGATCTTCGGCATCGGCATGACCGTCGTCATGGTGATGTCGGCGCTCGAGGTGAAGGCAGGCACACAGAGCGTCGGCGATTTCGTCTTCGTCAACGCCATGCTCATGCAGCTTTCGGTGCCGCTCAATTTCATCGGCATGATCTACCGCGAAATCCGCCAGGGCCTGACCGACATCGAGAACATGTTCGATCTGCTCGACGTCAAGCGGGAGATCGTCGATCGGCCAGGCGCCAAGCCACTGGTCGTCGATGCCGGCAAGGTCGAGTTCCGTGACGTGCATTTTTCCTACGACCCCAACCGCAAGATCCTGAAGGGCATCAGCTTCGAGGTGCCGGCCGGCAAGACGGTGGCCATTGTCGGCCCCTCCGGAGCCGGCAAGTCGACCATTTCGCGGCTTTTGTTTCGCTTCTATGACATCCAGCGCGGCAAGATTCTGATCGACGGCCAGGACATTCGCGACGTGAAGCAGGAGAGCTTGCGTGCCGCGATCGGCATGGTGCCGCAGGACACGGTGCTGTTCAACGACACCATCGCCTACAATATCCGCTACGGCCGCATGGGCGCCAGCGAGGACGATGTGCGCAAGGCGGCAGAACTGGCCCAGATCGGACCGTTCATCGAGCGGTTACCCGACGGCTACCGTTCAATGGTTGGCGAGCGCGGGCTGAAACTGTCTGGCGGCGAGAAGCAGCGGGTGGCGATCGCCCGCACCATCTTGAAGGCGCCGCCGATCCTGATGCTCGACGAGGCGACCTCGGCGCTGGACAGCCACACCGAGCAGGAGATCCAGGCGGCACTCGATCTGGTCAGCCAGGGTCGCACCACCATCGTCATTGCCCACCGGCTGTCGACGGTGATTTCGGCCGACGAGATCATCGTCCTGCAGGACGGCCAGATCGCCGAGCGCGGCACCCATGCCGCCTTGATGACCAAGCGCGGCCTCTATGCGTCGATGTGGGACCGGCAGCGCGAGGCGACGGAGGCCGAGGAGCGGCTGCGCATTGCCCGCGAAAGCGACGAGTTCGGCGTCGTCGTCCGCCGCCGCACCTCGGAGGTGAGCTGAAAATTCGTGCTTGACCTCAACTTAAGTTGAGATCGTAGGTCGTTTTGGATCGCAGCAAGAATGCGTGGTTCAAAACGGAGACAATCGATATGAGTGGGATAAACCAGGCAGCTAATGGCGGCAGCGTGTTCAGGGTCGACAAGTTTGTCGTTCCGGCCAACGCCCGCGAGGAGATCCTTGCCAAGGTCCGGATAACACATGAACTACTGCGCCGGCAGCAAGGATTCGTCCAGGATTTCCTGCTTGAGCAATTCTCGGGGCCAGGCGAGGTCAACCTCGTGACCATTGTCGAATGGGAAGGGCAGGCCGCCGTCGACAAGGTCGTGCCGATCATCAAGACTGCGCATGAGCGCATGGGCTTCAATCCTCAGGAGACCCTGGCACGACTTGGGGTCAAGGCCGATATCGCCAACTATCAGCGGATTCCCGGCGTGTAAGTTCTCTACGGCCAGCCGGCGCCCGGTGCGGGAGCCTCGATGCTGAGCACTTGGCCGGTACGGGAATCGCTGATCATATGTTCGAAGCCGCGCCATTCGGCGGCGACGATGAACAGCGTTTTTCCCTCGCTGCCGCCGAGCATGCAGGCAAAGCAGCCGCGATCGACATCGACGCTTTCGAGCATTGCGCCGCCCTCGCGTACCCGCACGCAATGCCTGTTGGGAACGTCGGCATACCAGGCCGCACCTTCGGCATCGAGGCAGATGCCGTCGGGAAAACCGTTGCCGAGATTGGCCCAGACCCTCCGGTTGGAGAGGCTGCCATCGGCAGCGACGTCGAACGCAGTCAGCCTGTTGGCGTGGGATTCGGCAACGACAAGCGTCTTGTTGTCAGGCGTCATCGCCATGCCATTGGCAAAGGCGAGGTTCTCAGCCACCTGCCGAACCGAGCCATCAGGCGCGACCAGCACGATGGTGCCGGGGCCGAAATGCTGGCCGGGAGCAGGCGCCGGCCCTCCGCCATTGACATAGATGTTGCCGCGTCCGTCGACGACGATCTCGTTCCACGGGCTCTTTGACAGGGGTCTCAGATCGGCATGGATGACTAGCGTCCCGTCCGTCTCCTGTCTGAGGATCAGCCCTTCGCGGCCGGACACGACAAGCAGCCGCCCGTCCGGCAGCCAGTCGATGGAATAAGGCAGGGTGGCCGGTACGGTAAGCACGATCTCGCTGTTGCCTTGGCTATCGACGGCGATGATCTGGCCCGTGCCCCAGTTGCAGAACCAAAGCCTGCCATCATGCCAGCGCGGCGACTCGCCGAACGCCAGGCCGTTCATCACTAGTCGCGCTTGCCTGGCTGCTGATTTCTGCATGGGCCGTGAACCTCCGGGTTGCGCAAATCGTCGTGGCCGAAAGGCTGACGAGAGGTGCTGTCTTTCCAAGGACGGGCGGGGGCGCCTCGTGCCGACAATCGCGATGAACATATTTCCGGTTGACCACTTCAGCAGTCCGGATGCCGCTGGCACTCCTGAGGCGGCACGCCGCCGTCACCCGACCGCCGGATTGCCGCGTTGCGACTGCGGGGTGTTTCCGCTATTGAGGCCGGACCTGAAACCAAGGTTGTCCTCATCCTATGAGCCTTGTCGACACGATCAAGAATGCGTTCGTTCCGATCCATCGCGAGGGTTATCCCTTTATCGCTGCGTTCGGCGCAGCGACGCTGTTTCTTGGCTATTTCTCCTCGACCCTGTTCTGGATCGGTCTCATCCTGACCGCCTGGTGCGCCTATTTCTTCCGCGATCCCGAGCGTGTCACGCCGATCGACGACCGCCTGGTGGTGAGCCCGGCCGACGGCATCGTCTCGGCGGTCGGCCCGGCCGTGCCGCCGCGCGAGCTTGGCCTCGGCGGTGGTGAAATGACCCGCATCTCGGTATTCATGAACGTCTTTTCCTGCCACGTTAACCGCTCCCCGGTGCGTGGCCGCATTTCCAGGATCGAGCATCGGCCAGGAAAATTCCTCAACGCCGAACTCGACAAGGCAAGCACCGAGAATGAACGCAACGGGCTGGTCATCGAAAGCCCCAACGGCACGGTGGCCGCGGTGCAGATCGCCGGCCTGGTGGCGCGGCGCATCGTCTGCTGGGCCGAGACCGGCGGCGCCATCGGCACCGGCGAGCGTTTCGGGCTCATCCGCTTTGGCTCGCGCGTCGACGTATTCCTGCCCTCGACCGCGACGCCGCGCGTCGCCGTCGGCCAAACGGCGGTTGGCGGTGAGACGGTGCTGGCGGAATTCGGCGGCGTTGCCGCAACGCCGCTCGTGCGGAGCTCCTGACCGGGGGCCCCGCCGTTCAAGAAATTCGAGGCGCATGGCGGCGGCGGCCCGCGCATCCGCGAAATCCCGATGCGCATGGTGCTGCCCAATCTGGTCACCGTGCTCGCCATCTGCGCCGGCCTGTCCGGCATCCGCTTCGGCTTCGAAGGCCGCTTCGAGCCGGCGGTGGTGATGGTGCTGCTCGCCGCCTTCCTCGACGGTATCGACGGCCGCCTGGCGCGAATGCTGAAGGCGACCTCCAAATTCGGCGCCCAGATGGATTCGCTGGCCGATATCGTCAATTTCGGCGTGGCACCGGCGCTGGTGCTTTATGCCTTTCTGCTCGACAGGGCTGGCTCGCCGGGCTGGATCGCGGCGCTCCTGTTCACGATCGCCTGTGGGATGAGGTTAGCTCGCTTCAACGTACTTGACGAAGAGATCAACCGTCCGCAGTGGCAGACCGAATATTTCGTCGGCGTGCCGGCGCCGGCGGGTGCGGTGCTGGTGATGCTGCCGCTCTATCTGTTCTTCCTCAGGCTTGGCCTTGAACCCAGCCGCTTGGCGGCCTTCATTGCCACCGGCTTTACAATATTAGTGGCGTTCCTGCTGGTCAGCCGACTGCCCGTCTATTCCGGCAAGAGCGTCAGGATACCGGGCGACAGGGTGCTGCCGATCATCCTCGCCGTCGTCCTCTACGTGCTGCTTTTGATGACCTATCCCTGGTATACGCTGACGGCGTCGGTCGCCGGCTATCTGCTCTTCTTGCCGTTCAGCGTGCGCGCCTACTCCAGACGCGCCAAGCGCGAAGGCGAGAAGGTGCCGTCTTCCGACATCGGCTGACAGATTTGTTGCCAAATTCGCCCTGCGCCTGGCAGTGCAAGATTCCGAAAAAGGTCATCAGTTTGGATTAGGGAGCCGCTCGCAGAGCACGCGGCGCAGTGGAACGTGCGTTTTGGGAACTTGCTGGGCGCCTTGACCGTTTGTGGATAAATGCGTCCAAGCGGCAGCTCGGGATTGCGTCGCCAAGGTCGCCTAACAGGCGTAGAACCTGAGGAAAAAGCGAGGAGAAATGGCTGTCATCCTCATCGGCGCGCTGCTGACTGTCGCCGGCCTTGTATATATGGCGGTCGCAGCCGTCATGCGCGGGCGGCTCAGCGATCCGACCCCCTTTTCCACCGCTCGGCACAGCCCGACGCCAAATCTCGCAACACCAGGCCCAACCCTGGAGCCGCGACGGCGCGGGCTCCGTTTTCTCGGCCTTTCACAGAATTGGCCGGGCCTGCTGATGATGGCGGTCGGCGTCATTCTGCTGTTATCGGTAGCGGTCCTCTAGAGTTTTCGACGAGGTCTGGAAAACTTCAGGCGGCAGCGCTCAGTCCCAGCCTCTCGAGTGCCAGTTTTCTAGTCGAGACATAGTCGGTTTTGCCAGAGCCCAGCACCGGGATCTCCTCGACCTTGACGATGTCGTTCGGCACCATCAGTTCGGCCGCCCCGGCTTTTTTGCCGAATTCGCGCAATTCGTCGGGATCGGCATTGCCGGCGGTGGTGACCAGAACGATGCGCTCGCCGCGCCGCTTGTCCGGCACCGCCACCACGGCGTGATGCTCTTCCGGCCACAGCGACTGCACCAGCAGCTCGACCGCACCAAGCGACACCATCTCGCCGGCGATCTTGGCGAAGCGCTTGGCGCGGCCGCGAATGGTGATAAAGCCTTCGCGATCGACCGACACGATATCGCCGGTGTCGTGCCAGCCTTCGAGCGGCTGCAGTTCGCCCGGCCGATCGCCGGTCATGTAGCCCATCATCAGGTTCGGCCCGTCGAGCCACAGCCGGCCGGCGTCGCTGATGCCTTCGACCGGTTCCAGCTTCATGCGCATGGCCGGCAGCAGCCGCCCGACGGTGCCGTCGCGACCGTGGAGGGCGGTGTTGACGGCAACCACCGGTGCGGCCTCGGTCAATCCGAAACCTTCGATGATCTCGGCCTGGAAGCGTTCGCGATAAACCCGGCGCGTCTCCGGCTTCACCGCCTCGGCACCGGCGACGACGAAGCGCAGGCTGGAAAAATCGCCGTCCTTGGCGGTGCGGGCATAGTTGGCGAGGAACGTGTCGGTGCCGAACATCACGGTTGGGCGGACCTTGCGCGCCACCTCCGGAATAAGCTTGTAGTGGAGAGGTGAGGGGTAGAGGAACAGCTTTACTCCGGTGACCAGCGGCAGGATGGTGCCGCCCGTCAGGCCGAACGAGTGGAACACCGGCAGCACGTTGAGTAGGATGTCGGCCGGCGAGATGGTGATGCGGGCTTCGGCCTGCATCGCATTGGCAAGAAGGTTCCGGTGCGACAGCACCACTGCCTTGGGTGTGCCTTCCGAGCCGGAGGTGAACAGGATCACCGCCGGCTTGGCCGCATCCTGGCGTTGCAACGGCCAGCGCCACAGCAAGGCGGCTGCGAGCTTGTCTAGCGCGGTCACGCTTGCGCGAACATCCTCCAGCCACAGCAGTTTCGCCCCGCCTTTTTCCACCGCCTCGACGATGTCGGCGAGGTTGGCCTTTTCGACAAAGGCGCGTGAGGAGACCACGGTGCGGATTACCGCCGTGCGGATGGCGGCGGTGACGCTCGCCGGGCCGGCGGTATAGTTGATCATCGCTGCCACCCGCGCGGCCGACAAAACACCGACGAACGACAGCACGACGCCGTTGGCGTTGGGCAAGAGCAGCCCTACCGCTTCGCCCGGCGCGGTAATTGCCTCGAAGCGGCAGCCCAAAACCCTGGCGCCGATAAACATTTTCCGGTAGCTCAGCGCACCACCGACGACGTCCTCGATAATCGCATGCGAGGCGCCGACGCGGTCGGCGGCATCACGCATGGCAAGGAACAGCCCTCGGTCGAGATCATTGCCGAAAAGCCTGGCCTCGGCGAAGCGATCGAACAGCGCATTGGTATTGGAGGCCTGATCGGGGTTCCGCGCCACCAGCTCGGCGATGGTCATCGGCTCCAGCACGCTGATCGACAGCCGCGGAAACCAATGGCGCGGCGCCTTGTCCGCCGGCGTCAGCGACGCCGGCAGGCTGCGCGCCCCGGCAACGAAGATCGGCACGATGCGGGCGTCGGCCTGCATGGCGATACGGGTGATGGCACGAAACAACCGAAACGACTTGACGTCGGGCTCGACCGCATCCGGCAGGTAAACGGCGAGCCGGCCCTTGCCCTTCAGCACCCGCACCAATCTGCGGCTGACGAAGACATGCTCGGCGTTGAAGCCGATGGTGCGGCCAAGCTCGCGCCACGGCTCCAGCCACGGCGATCTGGCCGAAGCCTGGTCGAGGATGTGCAGCGTGTCCTCCGGCAGCAGCGACAACATCAGCGCCGGCTCGATGCGCGACTGATGCCAAATGACGTAGATGACCGGGGCCGCCGACTTGCGGGCAATCTTGACGCGCTCGTCACTGAGCCGGTAGGCGAGCTTGAACGGCACGTAGAGCAGCGCCTGGCTCAAGCGCAGGCCGAGGCGGAACTTCTCCACCACGCCGATCAGCAGCCAGGCCGCGACAAGACCCGCAAGCAGCGCCAGTGTCAGGATCATCGCCGCATCTCCCAACAATCTCACGTCGCGGCTCTTCGGTGGCCGCTTCGGGTGAGAACCTAGCCGAAGTTGGATCAACGTCAATGCGGCTTCATTCTTCCTTCTCTCTTGTCACCCTTGTCACCAGTGGGCTCGGCCGCCTTCTCCATAAAAGGCAGCTACGCCGCCTTCATCCTTCCGCTGATGAAGCGGAATTCCTGCGTCTTGCCGCCAAAGCCATAGGCGGCCGCCGGCACTTCGTGCACGAGGGCGTAGCTTTCCTCATGCACCTTGCCCAGCAACCGGCCGAATGCGGCGAAGATTGCCTGCAGATATGCTTCCAGTTCGAGCTTGGTGTTGGTGCCGTCGACAACCTTGATGTCGAGCCAAGCCGTGTTGGCGCCGTGCTGGGCCAGCGACTTGCCGCCGGCGAACCAGTGCTCGGGGTCGTGATAGGAAATGGCAACAGCTGTGATCGTCGGGTCCTTGCGCAGATGCGTGGCCGTCAGTTCGGTCAACTCCTTGGCAATAGCGGCGGACAAAGCGGCATCGGGCTTGCCGGTAACGCTGACATTGATGATCGGCATGTTTCTTCTCCTCGGTTTCAAGTGGCGTCTCTTCGCCGTCGACAAATCATGCCATCATTCTTGCGTCATGAAAATCGAATTGTTTTTGATAAATACTTTGATATTATCGAATTATGCAGGCGCTCGATCCCGACCTCCTCAAGACTTTCCTCGCGTTCGTCGATGGCGGCTCGTTGGCGCAGGCTGCGTCGATCGTCGGCCGCTCGCCGTCCGCAGTGACCGCGCAGATGCAGCGGCTGGAGGATGTTGTCGGCGAACCGCTGCTGGTGCCGCAGGGGCGAGGCCGTAGCCTGACGCCGGCGGGCGAGGATCTGGTCGGCCATGCGCGGCGCATTCTTGCTGCGCACCGCGATGCATGGCTGGCGCTGAAGGGGGCGCGTGCCAATGGGCGCGTCGCCATCGGCACGACGCAGGATTTCGCCGACAGCGGCTTGCCACAACTTCTCAGGGCCTTCGCTGTCAGCCATCCGCGCGTCAGGATCGAATTGCGCGTCGGCCGCTCCGCCGAACTGGCGCAGGCTCTGCAAGCCGGCACCCTTGATCTGGCCATTGCCATGCGACAGGTGCCGACGCGGGACGAAGTCGGCGTGCTCAGGGAGCCAATGATCTGGCTTTGCTCTCAGAACGGGCTGGCCACCCGCCAGAAGGAATTGCCCTTGGCGCTGCTCGATCCCCATTGCGGGTTTCGCGAAGCGGCGACCAGTGCACTGGATGCGGCCGGCCGTCGCTACCGCATTGCTGCCGGGAGTGCCAGCCTGGCCGGCCTGCGTACGGCGGTGCACGCCGGCATCGCCTTAACGTTGAGGACGGCGCGCTTCGCTCATTCCGGCATCGTCGAGGCGCCGCGCGATCTTGATCTGCCGCCGGTGCCGATCGCGGAATTCGCCATCCGCTTGCGTGAGGACGCCGACCGGCCGGCGCAGGATCTGGCCGCGTTGTTCAGCGGCAACCTGGCCTTGGCCAATTGAGCCAGCAAAGAAAAAGCCGACCTTGCGGTCGGCTTCTGAGTAGGACGGGCCGAGGGGTTTGGGGGGACTTGGGGTGGCCCGTCGCAGCCATAATGCCTGAGCCCGATGATGGTTCCATGACTTTTCAAATTTATTTTCAGGAACGGATTTCCCGTGATCGGACCACCAACTCGCCCTCGGGCGCGGCGAGGATTTGGTCAGGCATCCGCAGCGCGCTGCCTGGCCATCAGCCAGTCGCGGCCGGCGTGAGCGAACACCGCGCAAAGTACGATGGCGCCGCCGACCATGCTGGCGGGCGGCGGGATCTCTGCGAGGAACAGGAAGGCGAACAGGATCGCGAATGGCACTTCGGCCGAACCCAGCAATCCGGACTCGGCTGCCGGAATGAGCCGGGCGCCCTCCGTCCACAGGATCGAGGCCAGCGCGAACGAGGAGCCGAAGGTGGCTAGAAGCACTGCGTCCGTGGCCGAGACGGCCAGCGGATCGGTGACGAACCAGCCGAGCACGAACAGAAGGAATGCCGACACCGCACCCGCCCACACCACAGGCGTATCGCGAAAGGCGCGCACCATGATCATGTAGAGAGCGCTGCCGATCGTCATCAGCAGCGCCAACCCGTCGCCGAACAGATGGCCGGTGCCGAAGCCCGACCAGACCATGATTGCCACCCCGCACAGTGACACGGCGGCGGCGGCAAGCGTCTGCAGCCGGAACGGTTCGCGCACCAGCAGCAAGGCCAGCAGCGCGGTGACGAAAGGGGCGGTGGCATAGATGATCGCGACATTGGCGACAAAGGTGAACTTGAACGCCGAGATGAAGGCGATGCTGGCGAGCGCGCCCTCGATCGCCAGCAGCCAGCCGCGCCAGCCGAGCCGCAGGCTGTCGCGACCGCCGGAGCGGTGGCGGCGCCATAGCACATAAAGGCTGATCAGGATCGAGCCAACGAAGCCGCGCCAGCAGGTAATGGTCAGCGGGTCGGCATGGATCGATTTGGTCAGCACGCCGGTGAGGCCGAAGACGGCCGCCGACGCCGAGACCAGGATGATGCCAAGGGTACGTTCGCGGGCGCTTTCCACCGTGCCTGGCATGTCCAGCGATTCCGTCATCTCACCAGCCTACGCTGCCCAGTCCTGACACCATAGTGTCAGCAACGGTTGCCTCATTCTAAAGCCGCTTGCGGAAGTGTTCGTTGCCGATGATCAGCAGGCCGGCCGTAAAGATCAGCGCGGCTCCGAGAAGTACCTCGCGGCGCGGCACGTCGCCCCAGATCGCAAAGCCGAGCGCGAAGGCCCAGACCAGGGACGTGTATTCGAACGGCGCCACGATCGACACCGGCGCCCGCTTCATACCTTCGAACAAGAGGTATTGCGCGACGCCGCCCAACGCGCCGACGCTGAGCAGCAGCAGCATCTGGTTCCAATCGGGTCTCTGCCACAAAAGCAGGGCCGGCACCGCCGAAAACACCAGGAAGTAAAAATTATTGAGGATGAGCTGGATTGTCGTGCGCTCTGCCATCGCCGTCTTGCGCAAAAGCACGATGGCGATGCCCCAGAGCAGGGCGGCGGCGAGCACCAGCAGCATCGGCATCGACAGACCGAGATGGGCGGGGTCACAGGCCACGAAGACTCCGGCAAAACCGATCAGAACCGCCAGCCAGCGCAACATCGGCACTTTTTCACCGAGCATCAGCACCGAAAGCACGGTGACGATGATCGGCGCGGCATAATAGATGGTCGTTAGTTCTGCCAACTGGAGATATCTGGCGGCGTTGTAGTAGCAGAGCCAGGCGGCGAGTGTGAAGGCGCTGCGCACGAACATCGGCCTGACGATCCGCGAGCGTGCAGTGTCGTCGAACAGCTGGCGCCCGCCAAATGCCGCACATGCGATGAGAACGATGGCGCTCCGGATGAACATGATCTGCCAGACACTTATGCCGACGACCAGCAGCTTGATCGAGGCGTCCTGCATCGAAAACAGCAGGTAGGCAGCCCCGGTGAACAGGATGCCGGCAAGAACCCTTTCGCGGGTGTCCAGAATGGCGATATCGGCCATATGTCCGGCGGCCTTACGAATGTGTTGCGAGAGACGGTGTGAAGGCGTTGGATGTCGGGCGCCCGTATCGTCAGGCTATACGGGCGAAATCTTGCCAAGCGCTACGCCAGCGGGGACTTGCGTTTGGGGCAGGCGGCATCGCCGTTGCGCAGCGATGCCGGGCAACTATGGGAGAGAAACGAAAATGGACGCGATCGCATTGAAGGCCATGCAGGCGCCGCTGAAGGAGGCCTATCGCGACGACGCCTCGCGCGCGCTGATTACTCTACGGGCCAAGGGCTCGATCGACGACCAATCGATCGCCTGCAAGGTCGAGACGGGCCGGGCGCTCGCCGTTGCCGGGCTGCATCCGGCAACCGGCGGTTCCGGCCTCGAACTCTGCTCCGGCGACATGTTGTTGGAGGCGCTGGTGGCTTGCGCCGGCGTCACGCTGAAGGCGGTGGCCACGGCGCTGGAATTCAAGCTTGGGGCCGCTACGGTGGAAGCCGAAGGCGATCTCGACTTTCGCGGCACGCTTGGCGTGGCAAGGGATGCGCCGGTTGGCTTCCGCGCCATTCGGCTGACATTCGGTCTCGACACCGACGAGCCGCAGGAGCGCATCGATGCGCTGATCAAGCTGACCGAGCGCTACTGCGTGGTGTTCCAGACCATCAACCAGAAGCCAGAACTGACCGTGAACGCACGGCGCTGAGGTTGCTGATGTCCCCCCTTGAGGGGGAGATGGCCGGCGGCCAGAGGGGTCGCCACGCGTGGAGCGCCAGCGTTCCTTTGTCCGCGATGGAGAGCCGCGTCAGGACGTGCCGACCCCTCTGCCGCCTTCGGCGACATCTCCCCCTCGAGGGGGGAGATTAAGCTCTACTGCGCCGACGGCTCCTCGGCATCGCCCTCGTCGGTGAATGGCGAGGCGCTCGGCACGCACTGCACCGACCAGCCGGCCGGCGTCGGCTGCTTCTGGTATTCGGTGACGGCGGAGGTGCATTGTTCGCGGGTGTCGAAGGTGCTGGGCAGCACGACCATGCCGCCTTGCGGACCAGCAATGACCAGATACCAAACCAACGCTACGCTCGGAGCCGCCATAGGATTTCCTCAATTTGTTTGTTGTGGGAGTCGACGCGATCCTATCAACTCCGGACAAGCGGCGAAAGCTGGGCCGGAGCGCGGCGTAAAGCCACGGCATCACAGCCGCGTGATATCGCCCATCTACTCCGGCTGCCGGTAGGTGACAAAGCGGTTATGCTTGGCTTGGAAGATTAGTCCCGTCTCCTTGAGCTCAGGATCAGCCAGCGGCACGATGCGCTTCGCGATCTCCGAGGGATGCGGCAGCGTTTCCGGATCCTCGCCGGGTACGGCCTGCGCCCGCATCGCAGTGCGCGTCGCACCTGGGTCGGCGGCGTTGACCCTGAGCGGCAGGTTTTCCGTCTCATGCGCCCACGAACGCATCATGGTCTCGACCGCCGCTTTCGACGCTGCGTAGGGGGCCCAGAAGGCGCGTGCCGTATGGGCGGCGTTGGAGGACAGCACGATGGCGCGGCCGGCGTCGGAGAGCCTGAGCAGCGGGTCGACCGAGCGGATCAGCCGCCATGTCGAAGTGACGTTGATGGTCATCACCTTTTCGAAGGTCTTGGCCTCGACATGGCCGATCGGCGAAATGACGCCGAGCACCGCGGCGTTGGCGACCAGTATGTCGAGCTTGCCCCAGCGCTCGTGGATGGCGCCGCCCAGCCGGTCTATCCCCGTCATGTCGGCAAGATCGAGCGGGACCAGCGTCGCCTGTCCGCCACCCGCCTTGATCTGGTCGTCGAGCTCCTCCAATCCGCCGACGGTGCGGGCAACCGCAATCACATGCGCACCAGCGGCGGCAAGTTCCAGGGCGATGAAGTAGCCGATGCCGCGCGAGGCACCGGTGACGACCGCGACGCGGCCGGAGAGGTCAAGGGCAGAAATCATGAGGTCACTCTGAAGATCAAAGGTTACGGAGACCAGCTACTATCATAACCGGTCGGAAACCAGATTCCCCGACGCAGGTAATGGCCGATATTCGGCCTGACATGGTTCTGGTCCAGGGTGTCCAGATCGGGGATGATCTCGATCCTGTAGGCGGTTGGAAATTTTCCGCTGGCAAACAACCGTGTTTTGGCGAGATCTACCGCATCCGTTTCGTCTTCTGCGGTGATGCCGACGCCCATCGGAAAACCGTGGCGGCGTCCTTCTTCAAAATCCAGCCAGAACAGCTTCAGCATTGAAGCAGCGTCTGCTAAGACCCGCCCGCCGCCAACAGCGACAGCGTGCGCACATTGTCGGAGCCTTCGAAATCGGCAAGCCGGGTCGGATACTGGCCGGTGAAGCAGGCATCGCAGAATTGCGGCTGCTCGTTGTCGCGGCTGGCTTCGCCGACGGCGCGGTAGAGCCCGTCGATCGAGAGGAAGCCAAGCGAATCGACGCGGATGAACTCGGCCATCTCCTCCACCGACATGCGCGATGCCAGCAGCTTCGATTTCTCCGGCGTGTCGACGCCGTAAAAGCAGGAGGCGCGCGTCGGCGGCGAGGCAATGCGCATATGCACTTCCTTGGCGCCGGCATCGCGCACCATCTGCACGATCTTCTGGCTGGTGGTGCCGCGCACGATGGAATCGTCGACCAGCACCACACGCTTGCCTTCGATCATGCGGTGATTGGCGTTGTGCTTGAGCTTGACGCCCATGTGGCGGATCGAATCGCCGGGCTGAATAAAGGTACGGCCGACATAATGGTTGCGGATGATGCCGAGCTCGAACGGAATGCCCGCGGCCTGCGAAAAGCCGATTGCCGCCGGGGTGCCCGAATCCGGCACCGGCACGACGATGTCGGCCTCGACGGGGCTTTCCAGCGCCAGCTCGGCGCCGATGCGCTTGCGCACTTCATAGACATTGCGGCCTTCGACCGACGAATCCGGCCGCGCGAAATAAACATATTCGAAAATGCAGAAGCGGGTCTTTTGCGGCTCGAATGGAAACAGGCTCTCGATGCCCTTGCTGGTGACGACGACCATTTCGCCTGGCTTCAGGTCGCGCACGAAACGCGCCCCGATAATGTCGAGTGCGCAGGTCTCCGAGGCGAGGATCCAGGCTCCGTCGAGATCGCCGAGCACCAACGGGCGGATGCCGAGCGGATCGCGGCAGCCGATCATCTTCTTGGCCGTCATCGCCACCAGCGAGAAGGCGCCTTCGACCTGGCGCACCGCATCGATGAAGCGTGAGTTGAGGTCGCGCTCCTTGCTGGTGGCAACCAGATGCAGGAGCGTCTCGGTGTCGGAGGTGGAAGAGAAGATGGCGCCCTGCTTCTGCAGCGCGCGCTGCACGGTCATGGCGTTGGTGAGATTGCCGTTATGGGCGACGGCGAAGCCGCCGTCGGCAAGTTCGGCGAAGAACGGCTGGATGTTGCGCATGCCTGAGCCGCCGGTGGTGGCATAGCGTGTGTGGCCGATGGCACGGTTGCCTTGCAAGCTGTCGATGACACGCTGCTTGGTAAAGGTGTCGCCGATCAGGCCGACATGGCGTTCGACATGGAATTGAGTGCCGTCATAGGAAACGATGCCGGCCGCTTCCTGGCCGCGATGCTGCAGTGCGTGCAGGCCGAGTGTCACGATGGCTGCGGCGTCCTGCCGGCCGAAAATGCCGAACACTCCGCATTCATCATGGAAATGGTCGTCGGCTTCGGCGGAAAGCACGTCGTCTGCGTCTGCCACTGAGGCTGCCATTGGGGCTCAAGCTCCGCTAAAGTCGCCATATAAGGTCATAGCGCATCGAAAGCAACGCACGTCGTGCGGCGTTCACATAATCGACAGTCTTGATGCCCGTCGGTTTGCCGAAATCAGTTTGCCGGCGCCGGATTGGCCGGCGGGGTTGCGGGCGCATTGTCGGCAGGTGGCGCGTCGCTGTCATCGGGTGCCGGAGCGGTGGCGTCGTCGCCGGCGGCAGGTGCTTCCGCTGCAGGCGCGTCGGGGGCCAGAGGCGTCTCGACAGCCGGCTGATTCGGGTTGAGCTTGTTGAGGATGGCGTTTTCCGGATCCTCGGGCAGCAGGCTTTCCACCTTGGCGCCGATCGATTCGAGCAGCGGCCGCGATTTGGCGTTGGCAATCCAGCCTGGAGCCTTGGCGCCGGCCAACCAATTGAAAAACAGCAGCGCGACAGCGACGACCAGGATGCCGCGCGCCGCGCCATAGAGGAAGCCAAGTGTGCGATCGAGCGCACCGATTCTGGAATCGATGATCCAGTCGGCGAGCTTCATGGTGATGACGGAAACGACGATCAGCGCGACAATGAAGACGATACCGGCGGCCGCCGCCATGGCGGCCTTTTCGTTGTCGACATAGGGCTGAATGTAAGGCAGCACCGGCTTGTAGAAGAAGAAGGCCGCCGCCGCCGCAGCTGCCCAGGAGATGATCGACAGGATTTCGCGTGAAAAGCCGCGAACCATGGCCAGCATCGCCGAGACCAGGGTGAAGCCGACGAGAATTCCGTCAAGCAGCGTAATCGGCATGTTTTTCGCCCCACTCCGATCTCTTTTTCACGACTCGACGAGCCGCATCACTCTTGCTCGTCGGCGCGGCTGCGCTGTGAGCCGGCTATGCGCGCCACGAGATCGGCAAGCTCGGTGGGCTGGAAAGCACCGGCTCCTATTCCCCCGACCCCGATACCACCAACAACGTCCTCGCTGCCCAAGGGCAGAACCGCGCTTCCGAAACCCAGCTTTTCGGCTTCCTTGAGGCGCTGCTGCGCATGCGCAACCGGCCTCACCGCACCCGAAAGGCTGATTTCGCCGAAATAGACGCAATCGGCGGGAAGGGCAAGACCGGTGAGCGAGGAAACCAGTGCCGCCGCCACCGCCAGGTCGGCCGCCGGCTCCGAAATGCGGTAGCCGCCGGCAACGTTGAGATAGACGTCGTGCGTGCCGAAGCGGACGCCGCAATGGGCTTCCAGAACCGCCAGGATCATCGACAGCCGGGCACCGTCCCAGCCGACGACGGCGCGGCGCGGTGTGCCGAGCGACGATGGCGCTACGAGCGCCTGGATCTCGACCAGCACCGGCCGTGTGCCTTCCATGCCGGCGAAAACCGCCGCACCCGGCGACTTCGCGTGGCGTTCACCGAGGAAAAGCTCGGAGGGGTTGGCGACTTCTCTCAAGCCCTTGTCCGACATTTCGAAGACGCCGATCTCGTCGGTTGGCCCGAATCGATTCTTGACCGTGCGCAGGATGCGGTAGTGGTGGCCGCCTTCGCCTTCGAAATAGAGCACCGCGTCGACCATGTGCTCGACAACGCGTGGGCCGGCGATCTGGCCCTCCTTGGTGACGTGGCCGACCAGAACGATCGCCGCCCCTGTGGACTTTGCGTAGCGGATCATCGCTTGTGCGGCGGCGCGCACCTGGGTCACCGTGCCGGGCGCCGAATCGGCCATGTCGGTCCACAGCGTCTGGATCGAATCGAGAATGACCAAATCCGGCCGCTTGCCATCGGCGATGGTGGCGAGGATGTCCTCGACATTGGTCTCGGCGGCGAGCTCGACCGGGGTGTCGGCGACGCCGAGCCGCTGGGCGCGCAGCCTGATCTGAGCGACGGCTTCTTCACCCGAGACATAGACGATGCGGTGGCCCTTTGCTGCTAGTGCGGCTGCGGCCTGGGTGAGCAGCGTTGACTTGCCGATGCCGGGATCGCCACCGACCAGCAGCGCCGAGCCGCGCACGAAGCCGCCGCCGGTGGCGCGGTCGAACTCGCCGATGCCGGAGACGATGCGCGGCGCGTCCTCGATATCGCCGGACAGGCTGGTCAGCACCACCGCGCGGCCCTTGCGGGCGTTGCGCATGTTGGCCGGGCCCGAGCCGATGCCGCCTGCCGTGCCTTCTTCGACCAGCGTGTTCCACTCGCCGCAGGCATCGCATTTGCCGGCCCAGCGCTGATGCACGGAGCCGCAATTCTGGCAGATGAACTGGACGCGGGATTTGGCCATCAGTTTATCGATTCCAAGAGATATTTGGGACGATCCCAGTAGACCGGCAGGGCCTCTTCGATTGTATCGAAATGAATGCGGCGCTGTCCGTTTCTCTGAGCCCAATTGTCATATGCCGACCAACACGCATAGATGAATAAATTGACCACGAAGTCGTTCTCTCGCCTGACTTCATCGTGCAACGTCGCCAGCAATCTCATAAGGGCAGTCGAGAGGCGACGATCATTGAGACGATGCATCAAAAGGAATGCGCACCCGATCGCTGCCAGAGAGGTGTCGTGCCGAGATTTGTCCAACGAAAGAGCCAAAAAGCCCAGCAGATCGTTGATGTCAGCGGTCGCTCCCAATTTCCAAACTCGATAAAGACCAGTCACTGCCGCGCTTCGAGAATAGTCGACAACATCCTTGGCAAGGAATTTCCTCACCAATGCAACATTCTCAGACGTCGGTTCGCTCGAGTAGCAAAACACCAATATCGCTGCGTTGGTTTCCAGGCGATAAGCCGACCCTGCGGACTTCAAATAGTCGGTGAGTTGAGAGCGTTCTTCCTCGGAGATTTCGTACGCTTCAAATTTTATCCTCTGATAGATATCGCTAAAATCCAATCGGATGCTCCGCGACCAAACCTACTCAAACCTGTCCGGTATATGATGCTCCTCGGCGAGGTCGGAGAAGCGGGTGAACTCGCCCTGGAAGGCGAGGCTGACCGAACCGGTCGGTCCATGGCGCTGCTTGGCGACGATGACTTCGGCCTTGCCGCGCATCTCGTTCATCTCGTGTTCCCACTTGATGTATTCGTCAGTGCCTGGCTTCGGCTCGCGGTTCTTCAGATAGTATTCCTCGCGGTAGACGAACAGCACCACGTCGGCGTCCTGCTCGATGGAGCCCGATTCGCGCAGATCCGAAAGCTGCGGGCGCTTGTCGTCGCGGCTTTCGACCTGGCGCGACAGCTGCGACAGCGCGATGATCGGCACCGCCAGCTCCTTGGCCAAGGCCTTGAGCCCGGTGGTGATCTCGGTGATTTCCTGAACGCGATTTTGCGATGATTTCGCGCTCGATCCCTGCATCAGCTGGATATAGTCGATGACGATGACGTCGAGGCCACGCTGGCGC
Organism: Mesorhizobium sp. M0244; assembly: GCF_040321795.1. NCBI lineage: Bacteria > Pseudomonadati > Pseudomonadota > Alphaproteobacteria > Hyphomicrobiales > Phyllobacteriaceae > Mesorhizobium > Mesorhizobium sp. M0244. The sequence goes on from NZ_JAMYSE010000021.1 coordinate 50,433, forward strand.
TTCAGGCGACGCGCGCGGGCGGACAGCTGAGCGATGGAAATGCCGCCGGTCTGGTCGATGAACAGCGGGATTTTCTGCATGGTCTGCGAGCAGGCGACGAGCTTTTCGAAATCCATCTCGCTGATCTCGCCGCGCCGGATTTTCGACGACGGGATTTCGGTCTGTTCGGAAATGATGCGGGTGGCAAGCTGTTCGGATGACATTTCGAGCGAAAAGAAGCCGACGACGCCGCCATTGGCCGCCTTGAATGAGCCGTCGGCCTGCTGCGCCGGGACATAGGCCTCCGCGATATTGAAGGCGATGTTGGTGGCGAGCGAGGTTTTGCCCATGCCGGGGCGCCCCGCGATGATGATCAGGTCGGACGACTGCAGGCCGCCCATGCGGCGATCGAGGTCGCGCAAGCCGGTGGCGACGCCCGACAAATGCCCGTCGCGCATATAGGCGGCGTTGGCCATGTCGACGGCGGTCTTGACAGCGTCGGTGAAGCTCTCGAAGCCGCCGTCGTAGCGGCCGGTCTCGGCAAGCTCGAACAGGCGCCGCTCGGCATCCTCGATCTGGTCGGAGGGCGACATGTCGACCGGCGCGTCATAGGCGATGTTGACCATATCCTCGCCGACGGTGATCAGGGCGCGCCGCGTGGCGAGATCGTAGATGGCGCGGCCATAATCGGTGGCGTTGACGACGGTGACGGCTTCGACCGCCAGCCGCACCACATATTGCGCCACGGTCATGTCGCCGACCTTCTCGTCTGCCGGCAGGAAGGTCTTCAACGTGATCGGCGTCGCGATCTTGCCCATGCGGATGAGCTCGGCCGCGACCTCGAAGATTTTTCTGTGCAGCGGCTCGTAGAAATGGCCGGACTTCAGGAAGTCGGAGACGCGGTAGAAGGCATCGTTGTTGACCAGTATGGCGCCGAGCAGCGCCTGCTCGGCCTCGATGTTGTTTGGCGCCTCGCGATAGAGCGGTGTTTCCGCGACGCCGAATTTTCGTGCTGCCTCTGCCATGATGTCCCCGGTCCTGATCCCGGTCTCTCGATATCAGAACGAGACAAGTCGGTGATGACTTATCTGCATCAGTCTCCAACCAACCAGCTTTGATGCCCGCGATTCACAGCCAAGATCTTTCGGTGGAAAGAATCTCGATTGACTCGAATCAAGATAGCGAGCCTAGCCGTTCTTGAGTGAGAACAAAACAGGAAAATAGATGCCAGTCATTCCGGCAATGCATCACCCCAGTTCAGTCGTCGCGCGACCTTGAACGTGTCGCCGTCGCGCTTGGTGAACAGTCTTTCGGCAGCATGACCATCCTGTTGGCAAAGCTTCAGCAAGACCTTGCCGGAGCCCGATTTCGGCAGTGCGATCACCCGCGCCCGGGACGGAGCGGCCGGATGGCGGGAGGCGGCGACAAAGATGAATTTCTCGTCCTCCCACGGCACCTCGGCATCCTTGGCCAGCCGGTGCAGGCGCGAGCGGGCGACGCGACGGGCGAAATGGCACCAGTCGGGAGCGACAAGTGGGCAGGGCGCCTCATGCGGGCAGGGCGCCAGCACGTGCGCACCCGCCTCGATCAGCTGCCGGCGTACGGCAAGGATGCGCTGCCAGCCGGCCGGCGTGCCTGGCTCTACGACCAGCAGCGTGTCGGCGGTCAGCTGCCAGAGCTTGTCGACAAGTTTTGCCAGCGATGCCGGCGCGATCTCGTCCAGCACATAGGCTGAGGTCACCAGATCGGCCGGCTCCAGGTCGGCCAGGTCGATGGTGACGTCGCCGGTCCGCCAGGCGGTCCTGGCAGTGACCGCCTCGGCGGCAAGCGCCTCGCCGACGCGTCGCACCGCGGCACCGGCCTCGAGCAGCACCGCCTGTTCGAGATCGGGCCAGAGATCGATTGTGGCCCAAAGCACCGTACCAGGGCCGGCGCCGACATCGAGCAGGGTTTTGGGGAAAAAATCCGGACGTGCCTCGCTGACCGCATCGAGGCTGGCGCGGATGGCGGCATAGGTCGCCGGCAGCCGCGTTGCCAGATAGGCCTTCACGGCTATCTCCTCGGCCATGTGCAGGCGGCCGTCGCGCAACTCGGCGCGGTAGCGGTCCGACAGCGTCCTGGCCGCTTGCTTAAGTATCGGCAACGGCACTCTTTCGAGAAGGCGGTCGACGCCTTGTCTAAGTGGGACGGGCAGTTCCATCGCTTACGCAGCCCGAGGTGCGAGCACGATGACCGAGGCGCCAATGATGCAGATCGCGGCACCGGCAAGGTCCCAGCGGTCTGGGCGCACGCCCTCCGCCAGCCACAGCCAGACCAGCGAGGCGGCAATGTAGATGCCGCCATAGGCGGCATAGGCACGGCCGGCCGCACTGGCGTCGACCAGCGCCAGCAGCCACGCAAATAGCACCAGCGAGACGAGACCGGGCGCCAACCACAGCGGCGACTTGTCCAGCCGCCACCACGCCCAGAACGAAAAGCAGCCGGCGATCTCGGCAAGTGCGGCGGCGCCGTAGAGGAGGCAGGTCATGAAAAAAGGTCCCGCGTTGACGAGACCTTTTCAGCGTGCCAGCCGGCAATGGCAAGCGGCAATGGTGCAATCGCCGGCAGTCTACTCCGGATCCGCCACCTTGCGGCGGCGCGTGGGCTTGGGCGTAGGAGCCTTTTCACGACGTCCAAGATCGCGCATCTCCAGCGCCTTCTCGCAACTGGCCATGTAGTCGCGCGTCATCGGCAGCGTGTCGTTCTTCTTGGCGATCTGAATCTGGAAGATCACCAGATCCTGCCAGCGGAAAGCGGCTTCCGAGGCGGCAAGATAGAACTCCCACATGCGGCAGAAGCGCTCGTCATAAATCGCCTTGGCCTTGTCGCGGTTGGCGGCGAAGCGCTCGCCCCAATGCTTTAGCGTCTCCGCATAATGCAGCCGCAGGACCTCGATATCGGTGACGACGAGCCCCGATTTCTCGATGGCCGGCATCACTTCGGAGAGCGACGGGATGTAGCCGCCGGGGAAGATGTACTTGCGGATGAAGGCGCTGGTTGCCCACGGCACGCCGGAGCGGCCGATCGTGTGCAGCAGCATGACGCCGTCCGGCTTCAGCAGCGTCGCCGACTTGTCGAAGAAGGTGCGGAAATGATTGACGCCGACATGCTCGAACATGCCGACCGAGACGATGCGGTCGAAACGCTCATTGAGCTCGCGATAGTCCTTGAGGTCGAAATGCACCCGGTTTTGCAGGCCTTGCGCATGGGCGCGGTCGGTGGCGACGCCATGCTGCTCGGTCGACAGCGTTACGCCCTGCACGTCGACGTCGAACGCCTTGGCGAGATAGAGGCCAAGCCCGCCCCAGCCAGAGCCGATGTCGAGCACCGTCTGGCCCGCCTTCAGCCTGAGCTTAGCGGCGATATGGCGCTTCTTGGCTGCTTGTGCCTCGTCCAGCGTCATATCCGGCTGCTCGAAATAGGCGCAGGAATATTGCATGTCCTCATCGAGGAAGAGGCGGTAGAGGTCGCCCGACAGATCGTAGTGGCGCTGCACGTTGCGGCGCGCCCGCGACGCCGTATTGATCTGCTGCAAGCGCCGGAAGGCGTGGCGCAGACCCTCGATCGCCTTCGACCAGGTGGCATCGATACCGCCGCTGCCCATATTCTGGAACGCAATGCGCATCACCCCCAGCACGCCGCCCTCGATAATGTCGAGTTCACCGTCCATGTAGGCTTCCGGCACCGCCAGCATCGGGTCGAAAGTGATGGCGCGCTCGGCATGCCTTGTCTTGATATGCATGTGCACCGGCTCGCCGCTGCCGTCACCGAAAGTTACCATCGAGCCTTGCGGCCCTGTCACCTTGAGATTGCCTGTGCGGACCAGGCGGTCGAGAACGCGCTTCAGCAGAATATTCATGACCAATTGTCCCCTCTCGGCCAGACACGCTGTCTTATTCTGCATCAAGATATAGGGGTTCGAAAAGTTCCATTTGGCATAAAAATGCCCGGGTGCGAGGCCCGGGCATTGGTCCAGATAGGTATTAGCCGGCAAATGCCGGCGAACGACGATCAGCTGTTGTCTTCGCCGCCTTCGAACTCCGCATTCGGGTCGAAGAAATTTTCCGGCCGCGCATTGTCGTTGATGTCCTCGCCGTAGATGGCTTCGGCGGTGGTCAGTGTTTCGCCCTTGGCTTGGCGCTCGGCTTCGTCGGCCGTGCGGGCAATGTTGAGGGTGATGGTGACCTCGACTTCCGGGTGCAGCGCGATCGCCACATTGGTGACGCCGATGGTCTTGATCGGCTGGTTGAGAAGGATCTGGTTGCGGTTCACCGAAAAACCTTCCGCCGTCAACAGCTCGGCGATGTCGCGCGTCGACACCGAACCATAGAGCTGACCGGTTTCGCCGGCCGAGCGCACGGCGATGAAGCTCTTGCCGTCGAGCTTTTCAGCAATCTGCGCGGCCTCGGACTTGCGCTCCAGGTTGCGGGCTTCGAGCTGAGCCCGCTGTCCCTCGAACTTCTTCTTGTTACCTTCGTTGGCGCGTAGCGCCTTGCCCTGCGGCAGCAGGAAATTGCGGGCGAACCCGTCCTTGACCTTGACGGTGTCGCCCATCTGGCCGAGCCGGGAAACGCGTTCGAGAAGAATGACTTCCATGGTTTTGTTCCTTCGCTTGGGCGCCTATCCTCAGGATCGGCGCCGAATTGTCTGGAACAGGTCAGGAAGCTGGGGCGTCGCCGCCTGTGTCGCTGTCCTGCCTGTCGCGGCAGTTAGGATCTCTTGACGAAATCCAACCCGGGATTTGGTGTTCGATCCGGCTACGCCCGTCGTGGCCGGTGAAAAAAGAGCGGGCGGCGAACCGCCCGCGTGGATTTTAGCGGACCACGTAGGGCAGCAGGCCGAGGAAGCGGGCGCGCTTGATCGCCTTGGCGAGTTCGCGCTGCTTCTTCTGGCTGACGGCGGTGATGCGCGAAGGCACGATCTTGCCGCGCTCGGAAATGTAGCGCTGCAGAAGCCGTACGTCCTTGTAGTCGATCTTCGGCGCATTGGCGCCGGAGAACGGGCAGGTCTTGCGGCGGCGGTGGAAGGGGCGCCGGGTGGGGATCTGATTGATGTCGACCATTATTCTGCGGCTCCTTCAAAGCCTTCGCGCGGACGGCGCGGGCCACGATCGGCACCGCCATCGCCGAAGCTGCGCGGCGGACGATCACCACGGTCACCGCGATCGCGGTCGCCGAATGAGCGCGGACCGCGATCGCCACGGTCGCCGAAGCCGCCGCGTTCCGAGCGCTCTTCGCGCTTCTGCATCATTGCCGACGGACCTTCCTCATGCGCTTCGACCTTGATGGTCAGGAAACGCAGCACGTCCTCGGACAAGCCCATCTGGCGCTCCATCTCGTTGAGCGCGGCCGGCGGGCAGGTAATGTCCATGAGTGTGTAGTATGCCTTCCGGTTCTTGTTGACCCGGTAGGTGAGGGACTTCAGTCCCCAGTTCTCGACCCGGCCGACGGACCCGCCATTCGCGGTGATGACGCCCTTGTACTGTTCGACAAGCGCATCGACCTGCTGCTGCGAGAGGTCCTGCCGGGCAAGAAACACATGTTCGTATAGAGCCATAGTGTTCGTGCCTTTCTTCGTTTCTCTCCCGGTTCCCGGCGGCAAAAGCCTCTGCAACTTCTCTGACCCGCAATTCTTGCGAAGGCGGGGAAGAAAGGAGCATGACGAGACGGTCGAGAGCGGAGACACGGGAGGCGGAAGCGCTTCCGGCTTCACGCGAAGGTTTCGAAAAACCTCCGGCCCTCCGTTCAGCCCCCAGCAAGGACCGGCAGATTGCGGGCGTCTATACAGGAATTTGGCCGCAAGGCAAGGACAAACGGCTCGACTAGCGCCCTACTTCCCCGCGCGCAATGGGCCTCGATGGCAAGGTTTTGCGGATTTTCTGAAACCGGACCTTAACCACCGTGCGAAGTTCCCGTGCCGGCGGGCGTGGTGTCAACCCGTCGTTCATCATGCGAATGCAAAACGAGCCGGTTCGCGCGAGGCCGGCAGCAAGGCGGTTTTTGGGGGTAAAATGCTTTTCGACAATTTCTGCCGTTCGAAGAGCGGCAACTTTGCCCTGATGCTTGCGTTCGGGCTGCCTGCGGTTCTGACGGCCGTCGCCTTTGCCGTGGATGTGTCCACCTTGATGAGGGCCAAGGTCAGCTTGCAGAACGCGCTCGACGCCGCGAACCTTGCATCTTCGCATCTCGGCGACATCGACGCCACGCGCAAGGACGTCTTCGATCGCTATTTCCAGACCAATGTCGCCGGCCACAGCGAGTTGAGGAACGCCGAAGCAACCCTCACTGTCGAAAGGGGCCTTAACTTCATCCAGACAAGGGCTGTCGCCACCGCGGATGCCAATTTGAACTTCGCGTTCCTGTTCGGCAACGACAAGCGCATCACCGTCGATGCCGGCGCGGTCGAATCGACCAATCAGCTCGAAGTGGTGCTGGTGCTCGACAATACCGGGTCGATGGCCAGCAACGATCGCATCGGCGCATTGCGAACGGCGGCGACGGCCTTGATCGATATGCTCGAAGCGGCGAAGTCGCCGACGCGCAGTGTGCGTGTCGCGGTGGTGCCGTTCGTCACCGCGGTCAACGTCAAGGGCGAGGACTACGATCCGGCCTGGATCGACATGGCCGGCAAATCGCCGAACAACGGCGCCAATTTCCCATTGGTCGGCGGCAAGCGCGTCAACCACATGGACTTGTTCAAGCAATTGGCTGTCGAATGGCGGGGTTGCGTCGAAGCGCGGCCCGGAGCCAATAATGGTTCCGACATTTCGCCCGACCAAAACAAACCGGACACCCTGTTCGTACCGTATTTCGCGCCGGACGATCCAGGGAACGCCAAAAGCCCGAACAGTTCCTACGGCAATTCGGCGACCGGCTACAACAATTCCTATCTCGACGACACCGTCGCCACCCTGCTTCCCGGTCTCACAAGCGACATGGCGAAGTACAGTGTTTCAACGATGAAGCTGATCAACGACAAGAAAGGCCCACTGACGATCGGCCCAAACCGAGCCTGTCCGACGCCGATAGTGCCGTTGACCGACGATTTCGACAAATTGCGCAGCGCCGTCGGCGAGATGATCGAATGGAACGGTTCGGGCACCAATGTTTCCGAAGGGCTGTCCTGGGGGATGCGGGTACTCTCGCCGGAACCGCCTTACAGTGACGGCGCGCCTTTCAGGACGTCGGGCACGACCAAAACTGTGCTGCTGCTGACCGACGGCGAAAATGTTGTCTATGGCGCGAAGGATACGCCACAGAAGTCGGACTATGGTTCCTACGGGTTCCTGGCCTCGGGTCGGTTCGGATCCAGCGACCAGACCGCGGCCGCGCGCAATGTCGACGACTGGACAACTAATGTGTGCAACACGTTAGAGAAGCAGGACGTGCAGATCTTCACAGTGCTGCTGCAGGCCGACACCGCAGCCAACCGCAAGCTCTACGAGGCCTGCGCATCGTCGCCGTCGAATTATTACCCGACCAACGACGTCAGTCAGCTTGAAAGCGTCTTCCTGAAGATCGGAAGCTCGATTTCGCAACTGCACTTGACGAACTGAACGACGTCAGCCGCTCTACGGCCGTTCCGCCGCCGCTGCTCAACTCGTATGCGCAGCCACTTTGCCCGTGGTCTCGGGGAAGAAATCGGGCGCCGCATGGCGCTTGCCGAACATCATGTCGTATTGCAGCAGACGGAAGTCGCGGATTGCCGGGTCGATCTCTTTCTGACGCGACCAATCGGGGGTGGCGTCGCCCCCCGGTGCCAACAGCAAATTGCGGTCGATGACGCGGTAGCGCTCCCGCAACTGGCCGAGGAAGCCAGTGTAATAGGGATGGCTGATGCCGGCCGTCTTCAGGATATGGTAGGGCAGGAAGGCCGGGCTGACGGCGCCCAGATCCTCGGCCGGCCCGCTGCGGTTCGACCAGACGATCAGCGGCGTCTGGTGGTGCAGCAGCATCTGGTCGGCCGCCTCCTTGCGCGGCGCGACATTGTCCTTCAGGAAACCGGTCTCGACGTAGACCGGCCCAAGCGGCGGCAGATGGTCGCCGAAGAAGGCGATGACCGTCGGCCGCTCGCGTGTCTTCGCCCATTCGATCAGCCGCTCAAGGCCGCGGTCCGCATCGGAAGAGCCTTCGGCGTAGCTCAACAGCGATTCACGCGCCCATTGGCTGATCGGCGCCTGCACCTTGTGGGTCGGATTGTTATAGCGATACGGCTCATACGGTCCGTGGTTCTGCAGGCTGACGGCGAAAAAGAAGACCGGCTCGGCACTGGTATCGGCCTCGTGGATGATCTCGTCGGTCATCGCGGCGTCCGACGCGAGCGGTCCGCGTTTTTGCATGGGCGGCAGCGTCTCCTCGGACTTGAAGTCGTTGAAGCCGAAATCGGCATAGACGGCTCCCCGGTTCCAGAACCAGTTGGTGCCGGGATGGATGGCGCGTGTCCGGTAGCCCTGGCTTTTCAGGAAGGTGGCGAGCGAGGGGGTCGGTGTCCGCACATATTGCTGGTAGGGAATGCTGCCCGCCGGCAGGAAGGCGTTGGAAAAGCCGGTCAGGGCCTCGAACTCGATGTTGGCCGTCATGCCGCCGAATTCGGGCGAGAACATATAGCCCGAGCGCAGTGCCCGCACATTGGGGATCGGATCGGGCGTGATGGTGACGCCGGGCAGCTTGGTCGGATCCCAGAACGATTCGCTCATGACGACGATGATGTCGGGCTTCTCGGCAGGTATCGAGGCCGTCACCTGCGGTTTGCCGATCGCCGCGATCGCCTTGCCGGAATAGCCGGGCGGCGCCGAGACATGGGCCATCGGGACGTTCAGCGCGAAGGCGAGCGCAAAACCGTTCGAGGCATAGTTTTCCTTCTGGTCCCACATGATCGGGATGATCTGCAGCCGGTCGCGCGTCCACGAGAAAGTGGCATAGTCCATGATGGAGACGAAGAAGGCGATCAGCGGCACCGTCAGCGTCAGCCGGGCAAGGCGGCCCTTGTGGCTGAGCGACGGAACGCGGCGGCGCCATAGCCGCCAGCAATAGACGAGCAGCGACAGCCCGCCGACGATGCCGATCGCCAGGGCAATGGCGGTTCCCGGGCGATCGCGCACCAGGAGCGGCATCAGTGCCACGATCTGCCGGGAATAGAGGAAATCGGTCGGATAGAGCGGATCGCCGAGATAGAGCGACTTCTGGTGGCCGACGAACGCCAGCGACAACGTCAGCGGCGCGACGATCATCAGGCTCTGATGGCTGCGGCCAAGCACGGCGTCGAGGCCGATGAGGATCAGCGCAAAAATAATGATTGTGGTCCAGCCGGGTTTGAAGGGCTGCAGAAAGAAGTCGATGGTGCCGGCAAAGTTGCCGCGCACGATCAGTTCGATGGCGAACACCAGGATGGCCGCGGCCAGCAAGCTGATAAGGCCATAGCGGATGACAGGCCATTTGCGCGCCGGCAGATAGCCGGTGGATGGATCGCCTTCGAGAAACTGTGGCGCGGCCTCGGCTGCGCTGTTCTTGGTCTTTGCCACTTCAATAGTTCCCCGGCCCGCAACAAAAGCGTCACTCGACTGTCATCGAACTGTCACGCAAAGCTAGCGCCTGTGGCGGAAATAAGAAGAGCCAGCAAACAAATCGTGAGCGGTTTTCATCATGAGTGATCGCCAAAAAGCCTGCCGAAACAGGCACTCGGCCGACGTTGCGCGGTCGAGGTTGGACTTGACTTGGCCGCACGCCTTGCGTCACAGGCAACCAGAACCAGCAGCTGGGAGCCGCCGATGGCCATCGCATTCACCTTTCCGGGGCAGGGCAGCCAGGCTGTCGGCATGGGCAAGGACCTCGCCGACGCCTTTGTGGAATCGCTGCGGATCTTCGAGGAAGTCGACGATGCGCTCGGCGAAAATCTATCGAAGCTGATCTGGGAAGGTCCGGAAGAGACGCTGACGCTGACCGCCAACGCCCAGCCGGCGCTGATGGCGGTGTCGCTTGCCGCAGTTCGGGCGCTGGAGGCGCGCGGCTTCTCACTGGAAGATAAGGTCACCTATGTCGCCGGCCATTCGCTTGGCGAATATTCGGCACTTGCAGCCGCCGGTTTCGTTTCGGTCGCCGACGCCGCCCGGCTGTTGCGCATCCGCGGCAATGCCATGCAGGCGGCGGTACCGGCCGGAGAGGGCGCCATGGCGGCGATTATCGGGCTGGAACAGGCTGACGTCGAGGCGGCTTGCGCCGAGGCCGCCCACGGCGCGGCCAAAGATCCGGCGCACGCCTTGGTTTGCCAGATCGCCAATGACAATGGCGGCGGCCAGCTGGTGATCTCAGGCGCCAGGCCGGCGGTCGAACTGGCGGCGAAGCTATGCACGGAGAAGGGCGCAAAGCGGGCGCTGATGCTGCAGGTCTCGGCGCCCTTCCATTCGGCACTGATGAAGCCGGCGGCCGAGATCATGCGGGAGGCGCTGGCGGGAGTGCAGAAGAATGCGCCGGTCGTGCCGCTGGTCTCCAATGTTACGGTGATCCCGACGAGCGATCCGGACGAGATCGCCCGCCGCCTCGTCGAACAGGTGGTCGGGCGCGTGCGCTGGCGCGAAACGGTGGAGTGGTTCGGCGCGAATGGCGTTGCGACACTATATGAAGTGGGCGCCGGCAAGGTTCTGTCGGGGCTGGCGCGGCGCATCAACCGCGATATTGCCACCAGTGCCATCGGATCCGCGGCGGATGTCGAGGCGGCGCTGGCGGCACTTGCATAATCAACTGGCGATTTGACCCCGCTCCATGCGAAGGGTGTTCGCTCAGATCAGGAGACAAGAATGTTCGAATTGACCGGCCGCAAGGCGCTCGTCACCGGCGCATCGGGAGGCATCGGCGAGGCGATCGCCCGCGTGCTGCATGGCCAGGGCGCCATCGTCGGCCTGCACGGCACACGCATCGAGAAACTGGAGGCGCTGGCCGCCGAACTGGGCGACCGGGTCAAGCTGTTCCCGGCCAATCTTTCCAATCGCGACGAGGTCAAGGCGCTCGGCCAGAAGGCGGAGGCCGACCTCGAAGGCGTCGACATCCTCGTCAACAATGCCGGCATCACCAAGGACGGGTTGTTCGTACGCATGGCTGATGCCGACTGGGATAGCGTGCTCGAGGTCAACCTGACCGCCGTGTTCCGGCTGACCCGCGAGCTTACCCATCCGATGATGCGGCGCCGACATGGCCGCATCATCAACATCACTTCAGTGGTCGGCGTCACCGGCAATCCCGGCCAGACCAATTACTGCGCCTCCAAAGCCGGTATGATCGGCTTTTCCAAATCGCTGGCGCAGGAGATCGCCACCCGCAATATCACCGTCAACTGCGTCGCCCCGGGCTTCATCGAATCGGCGATGACCGACAAGCTCAACGACAAGCAGAAAGAGGCGATCATGGCGGTGATCCCGACCCGGCGCATGGGCACGGGCGCTGAAGTCGCCTCTGCCGTCGCCTACCTCGCTTCCAATGAGGCAGCCTACGTCACCGGCCAGACCATTCATGTCAATGGCGGCATGGCGATGATCTAACACTTGGGAAAACGCTTCATTCCGTCTTGGATGCACGGCATTTTTCGTGTAATGCCGCCCGCAACCCGGCGGTTCGGGCAAAAACCGGTCCTGTTCCGCTGCGTTTCCGGCAGGACCATCTTTCAGCTTGATTAGCGGCATTCTGCCCGCTAACGAAGACAGACAACCAAAAGACGAGGATGCCCAAATGAGTGACACCGGAGAGCGCGTCAAGAAGATCGTCATCGAGCACCTTGGCGTCGATGCCGACAAGGTGACGGAGCAGGCGAGCTTCATCGATGATCTGGGCGCGGACAGCCTCGACACGGTCGAACTTGTCATGGCGTTCGAAGAAGAGTTCGGCGTCGAAATCCCGGACGACGCTGCCGAGACCATCCTAACTGTTGGCGATGCGGTGAAATACATCGACAAGGCCTCGGCCTGACGCTATTTGCAGTCATCACCGGGGAGGACCTGCGATGAGGCGTGTCGTCGTCACGGGCCTTGGGCTGCTTTCACCGTTCGGCATGGGCTTCGAGCACAGCTGGAAGGAGCTTCTGACCGGCCGCAGCGCAGCCAAGCGCATCACCGAATTCGAGGTGGAAGACCTTGCCTGCAAGGTCGCCCACGTCATTCCGCGCGGTGACGGCTCCAATGCCACTTTCAATCCTGAAGCCGTTCTCGAGCCGAAGGAACTGCGCAAGATCGGCGACTTCATCCTGTATGGGATCGCGGCCGCCGACGAGGCACTCAAGGATTCCGGCTGGCAGCCAAAGACGCATGAGGAACAGTGCGCCACCGGCGTGCTGATCGGTTCGGGCATCGGCGGCATCGAAGGCATCGCCGAGAATGCGATGATCCTCAAGGAACGCGGTCCGCGCCGCATCAGCCCGTTCTTCATCCCCGGCCAGATCATCAATCTCGTCTCCGGTCAGGTCTCGATCCGGCATGGGCTGAAAGGCCCCAACCATGCCGTCGTCACCGCTTGCTCGACCGGTGCGCACGCCATCGGCGATGCCGCCCGGCTGATCATCTGGGGCGATGCCGACGTGATGGTCGCGGGCGGCGCCGAAGCGCCGGTGACGAGACTCTCGATCGCCGGTTTCGCCGCTTGCCGCGCGCTCTCCACCGACCGCAACGATGCGCCGCAAACCGCCTCGCGCCCCTATGATCGCGATCGCGACGGCTTCGTCATGGGCGAGGGCGCCGGCGTGGTCGTGCTCGAGGAGCTCGAACACGCCAAGGCCCGCGGCGCCAAGATCTATGCCGAGGTCACCGGCTACGGCCTGACCGGTGACGCCTATCACATCACCGCGCCTGCCGAGGACGGCGACGGCGCTTTCCGTTGCATGACGGCGGCGCTGAACCGGGCGAAGCTGACGCCTGCCGATGTCGACTACATCAATGCGCACGGCACCTCGACCATGGCCGATACGATCGAACTCGGCGCCGTCGAGCGGCTGGTCGGCAACGCCGCCTCGAAGATATCGATGTCGTCGACCAAATCGTCGATTGGCCACCTGCTGGGCGCGGCGGGTGCTGCCGAGGCGATCTTTTCGATCCTCGCCATTCGCGACAACATCGCGCCGCCGACCATCAATCTCGACAATCCGGAGCGCGAAACGGCGATTGACCTGGTGCCGCACAAGCCGCGAGCCCGGCAGATCGACGTGGCGCTGTCCAACTCCTTCGGCTTCGGTGGCACCAACGCCTCGCTCGTCTTCCAGCGCTACAATGGCTGACCGCTCCGCCGGTTTCCGTCTGCCGTCAATTTTGCCATATTCGCCCCTACTCTGCCCGAGGGGATTCGTCGCAAGATCAAATGGTAGGGCGCTATGAATACAAATCCGGCCGATAACGGGGAATTCGGGCAACGGGCAGCAACGCCCGGCCCGATCGTGCCGAAGACGGCCAGCGAGGCGTTGCGGCCCGAGGCCGGCACGCCGCCGCCGAAACGCTCGCGTGCCTCGCGCAGCCAGTTCGTCGTGTTCATGAACTTCGTCATCTCTTCGGTGATTCTGATGGTTCTGGCGGCAGGCGTGGCGCTGTATTTCGGCAAGCAGGAATTCAACGAGCCCGGCCCGTCGGCCAATGGCGACACTTTCCTGGTCAAGCCGAATAGCGGCGTCCAGGAGATCGCCGACCAGCTTGAGCGGCGAGGGCTGATCAGCGACGCCCGCATTTTCCGCCTTGGCGTACGCGCCTTCGGTAATGATTCCGCCCTGAAGGCCGGCGAATACGAGATCAAGCCGCAGGCCTCGATGCACGATATCATGGAACTCCTGAAGAGCGGCAAGTCGGTGATGTATTCGCTGACTATCCCCGAGGGGCTGACGGTCGAGCAGGCACTGCAACGGATCGCCGAGCAGGACGCGCTGACCGGGGATATGCCGTCGACCACTCCACCTGAGGGCAGCCTCGCCACCGACACGCTGCGCTTCACCCGCGGCGCAACACGCCAGCAGATGGTCGACAAGCTTCTGGCCGACCAGAAGAAGCTGGTCGACGACGTCTGGCAGCGCCGAGCGCCGGATCTGCCGATCGCCAACATTGAGGATTTCGTCACCCTGGCCTCGATCGTCGAGAAGGAGACAGGCAAGGGCGATGAACGCTCGCGGGTGGCCGCCGTCTTCCTCAACCGGCTGGCCAAGGGCATGCGGCTGCAGTCGGACCCGACCATCATCTACGGCCTGTTCGGCGGCAAGGGCAAACCCATCGACCGCCCGATCTATCAGTCGGACATCCAGAAGCCGACGCCCTACAACACCTATCTGATCAACGGCTTGCCGCCGACGCCGATCGCTAATCCAGGTCGTGCGGCGCTGGAGGCAGTCGCCAATCCGTCGAAGACCAGCGATCTTTACTTCGTTGCCGACGGCAGCGGCGGCCATGTCTTTGCCGCGACGCTCGATGAGCATAACGAGAATGTCGCTCGCTACCGGGCTCTGCTGAAAAAGCAGGCGCAGGACGCCGCCAAGGCCGGGGCAAGCAAGACCGGAGCCGACGCGCCGGCGGGAGCCATCGTTGACGATGCGGGCGCCACCGCCGCCCAGTAGGGGCGGACGGCATCAGGTCGGCCCTGTGCATGTCCGAGTGGATGTGCAAGGGCTGCTATGGCATTGAAATTCACATGATCCTTTCCGGAGAAATCGTTCCGGCTTGAGGGGCATTCGCCAAGGGGAAGCACGGCAGCATGAACTTGCAGAGCATGACCGGTTTTGCGCGTAGTGTCGCCGAACACGACGGCACTTCGATTGCCTGGGAAGCCAAGTCCGTCAACGGCAAGAGCGTCGAGGTCAGGCTGCGGCTGCCGCAAGGTTTCGACCGGCTGGAGCCGCCCGTCAGGCAGACGGTGCAAAAGCGTTTTGCGCGCGGCAATTTCCAGATGACGCTGACCATTGGTCGCGCCGCCGGCGCGCAAGCGCAACCCGTGGTCAACGAGGCTTTCCTGAAGGATCTGGCGGGGTTGGCCAAACGGCTGCAGGAGCAGTTCGGAGTAGCACCTGCGGCGGCCGACGGGCTGCTTGCGCTGCGCGGCGTGCTCGACATTCCCGAAACCATCGAAACCGAAGAGGCGCGCAGTGCGCTCGACACCGCGATACTGTCGGCGCTGGAAGCAGCATTGGACGGGCTGCAGCAGGCGCGCCAGGGCGAAGGTGCCGCACTTCGTTCCCTGCTGTCCGGCCATATCGATGCTATCGAGGCGCTGACGCTGCGGGCCGAGGCCGATCCATCACGCGAGCCAGCCACGATTCGCGAAAGGCTCGCCGAGCAGATCCGGCTGTTGATGGACGCGTCCGCCAATCTGGACGCCGGCCGGCTGCATATGGAAGCGGCGTTCCTGGCCACCAAGGCCGACATACGCGAGGAGATCGACCGGCTGAAGACACATGTGGCGTCAGGCCGGGCGCTGCTCGCCGGCGGCGGCGCCATCGGCCGCAAGCTCGATTTCCTGGCGCAGGAATTCAACCGCGAATCGAATACGCTGTGTTCCAAGTCGAATGCTGCCGCGGTCACCGCCATCGGGTTGGAACTGAAGGCGGTCGTCGACCAGTTTCGCGAACAGGTCCAGAATCTGGAATGATCCCGATGCCAAGCCACATGACTGCCAAGCCCCATGACTGCCAAGCCCCATGACTGCTAGGGATTTGGGTTCCCGCATTCGGCGCCGCGGGCTGATGCTGGTCTTGTCGTCGCCGTCAGGCGCCGGCAAGTCGACGATCGCGCGCAACCTGCTGGAGAGCGATTCCAGCCTGGAACTCTCGGTCTCGGTCACCACGCGGCCACGCCGCGGCAGCGAGATCGAGGGCGTCCATTACCACTTCCGCACCATGCGCGAGTTCGAGCGGCTGCGCGATTCCGATGCGCTGCTCGAATGGGCGGAGGTGCACGGCAATTGCTACGCGACGCCGCGCGAGCCGGCCGAACAGGCGCTGGCCGAAGGCCGCGACATGCTGTTCGACATCGACTGGCAGGGCGCTCAGCAGCTCAAGGAGAAGATGCGCGCCGACATCGTCTCGATCTTTATCCTGCCGCCGTCGATGAAGGAATTGAAGGCGCGGCTGAAGCGTCGCGCCGAGGACCAGGAAGCGGTGATCGAGACGCGGCTCAAGAACGCCCGCAACGAGATCGAGCACTGGAAGGAATATGATTTCGTCATCGTCAACGACGATCTCGACCGGGCTTTCGCCGAGGTGCGCGGCATCGTCACCGCCGAACGGCTCAGACGAGATCGCCGGCCCGGCCTGTTCGATTTCGTCTCCGGGCTGCTCGACGAGAAGACGGATTGATCAAGGCGCTATCCCCTCGACCAGGATCAGATTGCGGCTGAGCGCGGCATCGCGCAGTTCCAATGCAGCGACGTATTCGGCCGAGCGATACCAGCGCCGCGCCGTGTCCATGTCGGGGAATTCGACGATGATCAGCGGCCCGGGAGACCAGTCGCCTTCCAACATTTCCACCTTGCCACCGCGTACCAGATAGCGCCCGCCATGCAGGGCGATGGAGGCAGCCGCGCGGGTGCGATAGGCTTCGATCGCCTCTGCGTCGCGGATCGTGACGTCGGAAATGACATAGGCGGCCATTGTTTGTCTCCGGGCAGGTTTGTCCGGCTATCTATGCCGTGAGAGCGGAAATTCCACGCAGACGCGTCCCGGCATCACACCGCGTTGGTCAGCCGCACGAACTCTTCGACGCTCAGCGTCTCGGCGCGCCTGGTCGGATCGATGCCGGCACGGGCAAGCAGCGCCTCACCGCCGAGGCTTTTCACGCTCTGCCGCAGCATTTTCCGGCGCTGGCCAAACGCCGCTTCGGTGACGCGGCTGAGCCGTTTCACCTCTGCCGGCAAGGGGCTGGCACGCGGCACCAGATGCACCACCGAGGACGTCACCTTGGGTGGCGGCGTGAACGCCTGCGGCGGCACGTCGAAGGCAATCCTCGCCTCCGTCCGCCAGCCTGCCAGCACGCCGAGTCGGCCATAGGCATCGCTGCCGGGGCTGGCTGCAATGCGTTCGGCGACCTCGCGCTGGAGCATCAGCGTCATCGATGTGTAGAAGGGCGGCCACTCGGCAACAGTCAGCCAGCGGATCAGCAATTCGGTGCCGATATTGTAAGGCAGGTTGGCGACGATTTTCGCCGGCCCGCCGCTTTCCCCTTTAGCAAGCGCTGCAAAATCGGTTTTCAGCGCATCGCCGGCCACGATCTCGAGCCGGCCCGGATAGTGGTTCGAGATCTCGGCCAGGGCCGCCAGGCAGCGCTCGTCGCGTTCGATGGCGACGACCCGCCGGGCGCCGTTGAGGAGCAGTGCCCGGGTCAGCCCGCCAGGGCCGGGACCGACCTCGATGACCGTAACATTGCTCAGGTCGCCGGCGGTTCGCGCAATCTTGCTTGTGAGGTTAAGGTCGAGCAGAAAATTCTGGCCGAGCGCTTTTTTCGCCTGCAGCCCATGGCGCTCGATCACCTCGCGTAGCGGCGGCAGCCCGTCTATGCTCATTGGGCTGGGCTCATTGGGCTGGGCTCATCGGGTTAGGGCCATCGGATTGGGCTCATTGGATTGGGCTCAGGGGCCTACGGCCCTTGTCCCGGTATCGGCAAGCAGGCGAGCGAGCTTCAGCGCCGCAATCAGGCTGTCGGCGCGGGCGATGCCCTTGCCAGCGATGTCGAAGGCGGTGCCGTGGTCGGGCGAGGTGCGGATGAAGGGCAGGCCGAGCGTGACGTTGACCGCCTCGTCAAACGCCAGCGCCTTGGCCGGGATCAGCGCCTGGTCGTGATACATGCAGAGCGCCACGTCGTAGCCGGCGCGGGCGCGAGCATGAAACAGCGTGTCGGCCGGCAATGGCCCGAAGGCGTCGATCCCTTCCTGCCTCAGCCTGTCGATCGCCGGGCGTACGATGCGCTCGTCTTCGGTGCCCATGGCGCCGCCTTCGCCGGCATGCGGGTTGAGGCCGGCAACGGCAAGCCGCGGCTTGGTAATTCCGAAGCGGCTGGCAAGGTCGGCGGCGGTGATGCGGCCGGTGGCGACGATAAGGTCCGTCGTCAGCGCCTTCGGCACTGCGGCCAGCGCGATGTGGATGGTGACCGGCACGGTGCGCAGGTCCGGTCCGGCAAGCAGCATCACCGGCATCACCTCGGTGCCGGTATGAAGCGATGCCAGATGCGCCAGATATTCGGTGTGGCCGGGAAAGCGAAAGCCGGCATCGTAGAGCGGCTTCTTGGCAATAGGGCAGGTGACAACCGCGGCAGCGCGGCCGGCCAGGCAGTCGGCAACGGCGCGGTCGATCGCCTCGACGATGCCGGCGGCGTTGGCGGGATCCGGGCGGCCGGGACTGTCGATGAAACGGGCAGCAAGCGCCACCACCGGCAGCGCGCGCGAAAACATCCCCGGCGCTTGCGCCGGCGTTGTCTCGGCCATCGCAATATCGGCGCCGAGCCTGTGCGCCCGCGCGGCGATCAGTGCCGGGTCGGCAAGAAGATAAAAAGACGGAACGCCAGCGCTATCGCGCGCCTGCCAAGCGGCGATGGCGATGTCCGGCCCCACACCGGACGGATCGCCGACGCTCAACGCCAGCGGAAGCTCTGCGTCAGGCACGGCTATCGCGACTTCAGCGCTCGATGATGCGGGCTTTCTTCCGCAACTCCTCGACATATTTCTTCGAGATCTCGTCGGCGTTCTTGTCGCTCGAACCTTCACTCTGGAACACCATCTGCGCGGCTTTGTCGTCTGACACTTCGCGCGACGAGCAGATGCCGATGAATTCGACGCCGCGGTCGGTTTCGCGCGTGGTGGTGGCGCCGCCGACCTTTGTAGCCTTTATCTGCTCGGCCCAGTCCGCCGGCAATTGCGGCGCCAGCACCCGGCCGAGATCGCGAACGGTGACATCCATCAGGCCCTTGGCGAATTCGCGCGTGGTGTTGCAGCCGTTGAAGCGGGCTCGCATGGCATCGGCTTCGCGTTTGCGCTTGGACAGCGTCGCGCTTCGCTCGGCGGCCGGCACCACAAAGATGACCTGCTGCAGCATGTACTCGGTGGCGCTCGGTTTGCTACCGCCATGCTCGAGCATGCGCTTGACGAGGTCCTGCTCGCTCATGGCGCCGCCGCCGTCGCCGGAACGGTAACGCGCGGTCAGCGCCTGGTTCCAGGCCATCTGCGCCCGGATAAACTCCTTGAAATGCTCCTTGGAGACGCCGGATTGCGCCATGGCGCCGTCAAGCTGCTTGAGCTGCATCTTGTTGCTCGTGGCGAAACGCTGATAAGCGGCATCGACCTGCGCGTCGCTGATGCGGATGCCGAGCCGCCGGGCTTCGGCTATGCGCAGCGTCTGGTCGATCATTTCCTGGCCGGCATCGCCCTTTCTGTGCTGCAGGCGCAGGAAAGCGGCCCGATGCTGGATGTCGCCGGTGGTGATCGGTATATTGTTGACGACGTATTTGATCTCGGTGGCGAAAACCGGCCGCGTCACTGCGGTGATCGAGACCGCCACCAGCAGCGCGAACCCTGCCGAAAAGAGGTATTTCCTCATCGAAAGCATCCCAATTCCATCCCGATTCGGCCCAACCTATCCCAGTTCAGGCCGCCGAAATTCGTGCCTGCTCTATGCGGCGAAACAATGTCGTCCGCCAGCCGCCCCGTTGCCGACTGCTGCCCCGTTATTGGATGGTGTCGATGGAGCGTTGCGACGAGCCGAAATCGCCGAGCGTGCGGAACGACAGGTTGAAGCCGACGTTCTGCGATACTTCCTTGGTGTTCAGGTCACGTCTTTCCGAAAACGTCATCAAATAGGTAAAGCACGAATCACTATAGGCAAAGCCGACCCCGTCCTTGACCAGAATGCTCTGCTCCAGATCATATGTGCCGGTGCCAAAGACGCGCCAATTCTCAGCAAGATGTGTCGAGGCGCCGAGCGTAACCTCATGGCGATCTGTCGAGAAGCCATAGAGCGGCTGCGCCTGGATGAAGGCGTACTTGGCGCTCAGCGATACCGGCAGGCCTGAAAAGGCGGCCTTTACCTCAGCGCGGCGGATCTCGAAACTTTGCTCGTCGAAACGGCCGCTGACCGAGCCGGAAAACCCGCTGGGGCTGTTGAAGCCGACAAGGCCGACATAGTCGGAGGTTGCAGTCTCAAGACCCGAATAGGCGCCGACATTGACCAGGTCCGGCGTGCCGAACGAGTTCTGGCCGCCGAGTTGGTAGGATTGGCCGAACACCGCATTGGTGCTCCAGCCATTGTCGTATGCGCCGGAATAGCGCAGCCCGACATTGGCGCGTGTGCCGCCTTCCATGCGGTCATAGCCCGAGAATTTGTCGCGCTCGAACAGCGTCGTGGCGTCGAAGACGAAGCTCTGGGCGTCCTCGTTGGGGACCGCCAGCCCGCCGACATATTGCTCGTTCGGACGCATGAACACTTGCGCCATCGGTTCGAAGATATGGCTGGAACTGGTCATCGAGAACAGCACCGGCCAGCGCATCTCAAGGCCGGCGGTCGCCATGTAGCGGGCAAGCGATGAACGCATATCGTCCTCAACGCCGAGATTGGTCGCCATCTGGTTGATGGCGTCGAGCGAGGCCGAGGAGGCGTTGACATAGCCGGCGTCGCCGCGCAGCGCCAGGAGCGGCGTCAGCAGCAGCCCGCCATCGGTGGTGAAGGTGCGCTTCCATTCGGCCTCCGCGGTAAGGCGGCCGGATTGACCGTCGATGCCGCGGACGTTGTTGACGGACGAAGGGATGCTCGAATTTGCAAGAGCAGTATCGAGCCTGTCGCGGTCTATGACCCGCGCGTTGACGTCGAACGACAGCTGCCCGCCGGCCACCGGCGTGTCGGGGATATAGGCGTAGTCGAGCGAGGGCAGCACCCAGGGCTGCTTGGCGGCGCGGGCGGTCGGATCGCTGGCGAGCGTGTCTTCTTGAACGTCGAAGTGCATGGCGCGCACATCGAAATAATTGCGATCGTTAAGCCCCGTCAGGTACACCTCGGAGCGGTGTACGCTATCGTTGAAGCCGTCGATGTCGTAGGTGCGCGAGAAATTCTTGTCGCTCTGCAGCAGGATGTCCCAGCCGAAGTCCCAGCGCGGGTTGATGGCGAACTGGCCTTGAGTGCCCATCATGCCGCGGAACCTGTTCGGGTCGCCCCCGGTACCCGAACTGACGTTGTGGCCATTGTCGTCGACGAAGGCGTCGGGATTCTCTTGCCGGATGCCCGCAATCTTCAGGCTGTACTGACCGTTGTTGAAGCGCTGCCTCCACTCGGCCTCACCGAGGAAACCCTGCTTGGTATAGCCGCTGCCGGTGACAGTTAGATCGTAGGTCGGCGAGAGCGCGAAATAATAGGGGACTTTAACACCGACGCCGAGATCGCTCTTGTAGGCGACGCCGGGGATCAGGAAGCCGCTCTTGCGCTTGACCGTCGGGTCGGCGATCTCGAAAGCCGGCAGATAGGCCAGTGGAAAGCCGAAGAACTCGAAATTCGAATTCTCGAAGCGAACCGTCTTCTTCTCGCCGTTCCAGATGATCTTCCTGGCCTTGATGCGCCAGGTCGGCGCTTTGTCGGGCTTGTCCTCGCACGGCTCGCAGGCAGTGTAGACGCCATTGTGGAACGTCGTCAGCACGCCGCCCATGCGCTCCGCGCTTTCGGCGGCGAAATACGCCTTGTCGATGGTCTCAACACGCAGCGCGTTGACGAAGCCGTCCGCGAAATCGTCGGTGATGTCGGCATGCTGCGAATAGATCTTGGTACCGTCGCTATTGACGACTTCGACATTGCCGCTGGCGACGAGGCGTTTGGTGTTGCGGTTGTATTCGACCCGCTGGGCGACGAGACGGTTGCCGCCATAGTCGATCTGGACGCCGCCGACGGCCGTCACGGTCTGCTTGTCGTTGTCGTAGACCAGCGTATCGGCTGCAAGCAGCATCTGCGTGCCACTCGGAACCTTCGTTGCCAGTTCACTGACGTCCTGGGCGAAAGCCGGAGCAACCGGGGCGGCGCCGGCAAGCAGGCATGCCAAGGCGCTCGCCGCAGAGAGGCGTGCCAAACCGGCGTGCCTATGGCTGCGCAAAACCGCCTCCCTCACTAGCCGTCTTCCTTGTATAGCAGGAATGTCACCCCGAAGAACATAGCCACGACAACCGGGACCCAAGCCGCTACGGCAGTGGGTACGAATCCCGCTACGCCGAATGCCTTGACCAGCACCGAAACGACATAAAGCAGAAAGCCGGCCACGATGCCACCCAGAATCATCGTCGCCGACTGCCCCATCCTCGCAAATCGCATTGATACCGTTGCCGCAATCAGCGTCATCGCGACGAGCAGGAAGGGCAGCGCAATCAGGGAATCGAACTGCATGGCGAAGGCATTTGCCTTGAGGCCGAAGGAGCGGGCCACCTCGATCTTGCCGGGCAGATCGTAGAACGGGATGGTCTCAGGGCGCGCCAACCGCTCTTGCACGAATTCCGGCTTGAGATCGGTCGGCAGCCGATCGCTGGGTAACGACTGGATGGTGCCGTCCCGGAACACCTTGACGTCCTGCAATTCCCAGTAGCCGTCCCGCAAAAAGGCGTGGGCGGCATCCTTGCGCTCGATGATGTCGCCTTGCGGGCTGAAACTGAAGAAGACCGCGTCGGCCATCTCCAGGCCTTGATTGAGAATGGCGCGCGCGCCGATGATGGTATCGCCGGAGCTGGTTTTCTGCCTGATCCAGGGCGCGGCGTCGGCCGAGACGGTGTTCGACTTGCCCGAACGGAGCTGGGTCTCGATCTGCTCGGACCAGGAATAGGCGTGCGCGGCTATCGGATTGATGACGCCAACCGACAAGGCCCCAAACAGCAGCGCCCCGATGCAGCACGGCAGCAGGAACTGCCATGCGGAAACCCCGGCGGAACGGGCGATGACCAATTCATATTTGCGGTTGAGCGACACCAGGGTCGCCATCGCCGAGAACAGGCCGACGAACGGCACCGTCTGCAGCATGATCATCGGCATCCTGAGCCCCGAAATGGCGAACGCAGTTGTGTAGGTGAAGCCCGGCACGCCGGTCGTGCGGCCGGAAAGCTCGGTGAAATCGATCAGGAACACCAGCGCCAAAAGGCCGATGAAGAACCAGATGGTGATCGTCACATAGCGAAAGAAGAAGTACCGACCCAGAGTCCAGCCCATCAGCCGGCTCCCTGTCCGGATGCGCCGCGCCCGGCAAAGCGGAGCTTGATGGCGCTCCAGCCGTCATTGAAGCGGCCGGCAAGATTGGTTATCCAATCGGCCCAGGCAACCGGCAGTTCCATGGTCCGGTTGGAAACGATGAACCAGATGGCGATCGCCGACGCCAGGATCGGGACGCCGTAGACCATATAGGCATATTGCGGCACCTTGTCGGCCTTGCCGGCGGCAAAGAACCCGAGCCAGCGCACGAACAGCGCGATCGCGATTGCCGTGATCAGCGGATGCACGCGCGCCTCGCGATGCGAGCGCGCATCTCCGGCGACGGCAAGCGCGATCAGCGCGAAGACGAGCGAATAGGACCACTCGGAAAAACGCTGGTTGAGCTCGGCTAGGTACCTGTTCGGCTTTTGCTGGTACATCTTGTCGTTCGGACTCGGATTGAGCAGATACTGCGTCGTCCGGTCCTTCGGCAAAAGCAGGATGTCAGATGAGGCCGACATGAAAGCGGACAAGTCGAAGGCATAGGAGGTGAACCGGATCACCGAGAGGTCGCCGGTCATGGTTTTGCGATGGATGACGCCGTCATTCATCATCAGCACCTTCTCGTCGCCGCGTTCGATGATGCTGCCGGTCTTGGCGTAATAGATGAGATTGACGCCTTCTTCGCGCGAATCGGCGACGAAGATGCCGCCGAGGCGATTGTCGGGAAGCCGTTCGCCAACCTGCAGGAACAGGCCATCATCGATCTTGCGGAAGGTGCCTTCCTGGATGATCAACGACAACAGATCGGCACGCGACGACGCTATCAACTCGCGGTTCTTCTGGCGTGCGTAAGGGTCGACGCCATTGTCGACGGCGAACGAAAAAACGCTGGCTGCGAGTGCCAGAAGCATGATCGGCCTGACGATGGTCCAGCGTGAAGCGCCGGCGGCATTGATGACGGCCAGCTCCGAATCCGAATTCATCACGCTGAGTATCTGGGCGACCGCGACCACCAGTGCGAACGGCACGACGATCGGAACGATCGACGGGATGATCAGCGCTGCGACTTCGAAGAAGGTGAGGGCCGACTGACCGCTGTCGGTGACGAGATCGATGCGGGCGAGCACCTGCGTCGTCCAGACGATCGCCAGCGTCCAAACGAGCGCCAGCGCGAATACCGCGAAAGCACGGCGCATGATGTAACGTTCAACGACCTTCATGAAGGCTTTTCTCGGCGGTTTCGAACGGCATCATGCCTTGGAATAAGGTAGTCGTCCGGCGCCGGCTGCACAACTGGCTCAGTTTGGCGGTTCGATCTGGGTTCCGTTCCGTATCGCAAATTCCGCTGGGCCGGAGTGTCGGCGGCAATGGATAAGAAAGGGCGAACATTGTTGGTTAACAACAGGTTGCGGCGGGAAGCGGGGCCGTGCCGCGACGAATCGTAGATGGTTCGATATCGCATATGGGAGCGATTTCGGCCAAAGTCTTGTCAAATGCGGCAAAACGACCAAATGTCGCGCCGGTCGCGACCGCCGCCGCGTGATAAGACGGGTCAGGCTCTGTTGAGTACCAGTATGGAAGCGGAAAAATTGCGCGGTCAAATCGGTCGGGAAGCGGTCTTTGACGGCGCAATCGTGATCGGCGCCGGCGCGGCCGGCCTTGCCGCCGCCCACGCCTTGATGAAGGCCGGCGTACCGACGCTCGTCCTGGAAAAGGAGAGCCGGCTTGCCGAACCCTGGCACCGGCGTCACCAGCGGTTGCGTCTCAACACGCATCGCGACCTCTCGTCACTGCCCGGCGTCGACTATCCTGCAGGCACCCCGGCCTTCCCGCACAGAACCGCCGTCATTCGCCATCTGAACGATTTCAGCCAAGTGCACAGGCTGCCTGTCACATTCGGCGTTGCCGTCGAAGAGATGGCATTCGATGGCGATCACTGGACCGTACAGACCAATGCCGGACCCCGTCCGGCACGCCATGTCGTCGTCGCCACCGGCCGTGATCGGCAGCCGTTCATTCCGGTATGGAAAGGCATGAACGATTTTGCCGGCCGGATCATCCATTCGGCCGATTTCGGCGAGGCGAGGGACTATGCCGGCAAAAAGGTGTTGGTGGTCGGTGCCGGCAATTCGGGTTTCGACATACTCAATCATCTTGCGGATGCAGACGCTGAAAGCATCTGGCTGTCGGCTCGCAATGGCCCGTCGCTGCTGCCGAAACGCATCGGCAAGATCGCCGTCCACAGGCTTTCGCCTTTCATGGCGCGCTTGCCGGTGCGGATTGCCGATGCGGTGATGGCGGCGACGCAGCGCCTGGTTTTCGGCGACCTGACGAAATTCGGGCTTCCGCCGGCCTCCATGGGAGGTGCGAGCCGTCTGAGCGCCGACTACACGGCGATCGCAGCCGATGACGGCGCGGTTCGCGCCATCAAGGCAGGCACGATCGTGGTGGTGCCGCCATTGCGGGAATTTACCCGTGACGGCATCATATTGAATGACGGCAGGTTGATCACGCCCGATATCGTCATCGCGGCGACCGGCTACCGCACCGGGCTGGAGCAGATGGTCGGCAAGCTCGGCGTTCTCGACGGCAAGGGCGTTCCGCTTTTCAACGGCGGGGAGACTGACCCGAAATTGCCCGGCCTGTGGTTTACCGGCATGCGGCCGAGCATTCGCGGTTGTTTCGCCAATGCCCGCATTCAGGCTAAGGCGATAGCGGCGCGGATTGTCAAGCAGCGATAATGAGCAGGACTATGCCGAGTGTTCCGCCTGCAATGGACACGCCTTGTTGGAACGTGCTCGAACCGAAAGGTCAATGATCATGACGCCAGTCAGCATTCGCTACATGGTCGATGATGTCGCCACCTCGATCGACTTCTATTGTGGACATCTGGGCTTCGCCGTCGAACAGGATGCGCGGCCGGCTTTTGCCTCCGTCACGCGCGGCGCGTTACGGCTCCTTCTAAGCGGACCCGGCAGTTCGGGTGCACGGGCGATGCCGGATGGCCGGCAGCCGCTGCCGGGAGGCTGGAACCGCGTCCTCCTGGTGGTGCCGGACCTGAAAGAAGAGGTTGCGCGCCTCAAGAGTGCTGGACTTGTCTTTCGCAACGATATCATAACGGGCGTTGGCGGTTCCCAAACCCTGCTCGAAGACCCATCGGGCAACGTCATCGAGCTGTTTCAACCCGCCGCTCACTGACGCAACAACGCGGCACCTTAGGTCCGATCTGCCCAATCGAACGCTTCTCCCGATAATCCAAAGCACTTCCCCGAAAGCAGGACATGATGAATTCGAGACCCTTGATCGCCTTCGCCAAGTTCGCCGCCCCCAAAAAGGGCAGCGTCTTCATTCTGGCAGCCGACGAGGGCGGCCTCGGCGACGCCGCCAGGGCCTGCGATCCGGCAAAGACCCTCGAGCGGGCTTTTCCCGTCGCCGACTTCACCGGCAAATTCGCCAGCCTGGTCGAAGTGCTGGCGCCGGAAGGGACATCGCTTGAGCGGCTGGTGGCGCTCGGCGCCGGCAAGATCTCCAATCTTGATGACTACGCCTGGCTGAAGCTCGGCGGCACGATTGCAGCATCCTTTCGCAAGGCAACCGAAGTGGCCGTCGTGCTCGATCTTCCCGGTGCCGCCATCGGCGGCAGGCAAGCGGTTCAGCTTGCCGCGGGCATCCTGCTGCGCAGTTATGCCTTCGATAAGTACAAGACCAAAAAGGACAATGGTGACGACAAGCGCGAGCCAAAAAAGCCCGTCAAGGTGACCATTCACACCGCTGATCCGGCGGCTGCAAAGAAGGCCTTCGCCGATGAAGCGGCGGTGATCGACGGCGTCTTGCTGGCGCGCGATCTGGTCAATGAACCGGCCAATGTGTTGGGACCGGTGGAATTCGCCGCCCGCATCAGCGAACTGGAGGCGCTCGGCGTCACGGTCGAGATCCTGGCCGAGAAGGAGATGAAGAAGCTCGGCATGGGTTCGCTGCTCGGCGTCGCCCAGGGCTCGCCGCGTGGCGCCCGCATGGCGGTCATGCGGTGGGACGGCGGCAAGGCCAAGGAAAGGCCGGTCGCCTTCGTCGGCAAGGGCGTCACCTTCGATACCGGCGGCAATTCGATCAAGCCGGCCTCCGGCATGGAGGACATGAAGGGCGACATGGGGGGCGCTGCTGCCGTCACCGGGCTGATGCACGCGCTCGCCGCGCGCAAGGCGAAGGCCAATGTCGTCGGCATTGTCGGGCTGGTCGAAAACGCCGTCGACGGCCACGCCCAGAGACCGGGCGACATCGTCACCTCGATGTCGGGCCAGACCATCGAAGTGCTCAACACCGACGCCGAGGGCCGCCTCGTGCTAGCCGATGCGCTGTGGTACTGCAACGACCGCTTCCAGCCGAAATTCATGGTCAATCTGGCGACGCTGACCGGCGCCATCATGGTCGCGCTCGGCCAGCATTATGCCGGCTTGTTCTCCAACAATGACGAGCTGGCGGACCGGCTGACGGCGGCCGGGCAGGCGACGCAGGAGCGGTTGTGGCGCATGCCGCTCGGCGCCGAATACGACAAGCTGATCGAGTCCAAGAATGCTGACATGAAGAATATCGGCGGTCGCTATGGCGGCGCCATCATCGCCGCGCAGTTCCTGAAGCGCTTCGTCAAGGACACGCCCTGGGCGCATCTCGACATTGCCGGCACCGCGATGGGCGCGCCCTCCAACGAGATCAACCAGTCATGGGCTTCCGGCTTCGGCGTCAGGCTGCTCGACCGACTGGTGCGCGATCATTACGAGCAATGAGCGGCGCACCAAATGATTTAGACTGAAGCCATGGCCGAAATCCTGTTCTATCACCTGACCGAATCGACGCTGGAGGACGCGTTGCCCGGCCTCCTGGAACGCAGCATCGATCGCGGCTGGCGCGCCGTGGTGCAGACCGGCACCGAGGAGAGGCGCGACGCGCTGGACCAGCATCTGTGGACTTTCCGGGATGATTCGTTCCTGGCCCATGCAACGGACCGCGAAGCCCATCCCGCCGAGCAGCCGGTGCTTTTGACCGTCGGCCCTGACAATCCGAACCAGGCGCAGATACGGTTCCTGGTCGACGGCGCGGTGCCGCCGGTGCTTGGCGGCTACGAGCGCGCCGTGTTCCTGTTCGACGGCCATGATGCGGCCCAGGTAGAGGCGGCACGCACGCACTGGAAGACAATGAAGGAGGCCGGCCACACCGTGACCTACTGGCAGCAAACACCCGACCGGCGCTGGGAACGCAAGGCTTAGAGCATTTGCAGCCAAGGGAATCACTGGCGCCGCAAAAAGCGACAAACAAAAAGATGGACCACCGGCTGTCCAGAAGATCTGAGCAAGCCCGATGCAGCCCAATGAACAAACGCCAGGCATTTCGATAGATGCCGGACTGGTTCGCCGGCTGATCGCCGCGCAGTTTCCCGAATGGGCGGACCTGCCGGTCGAGCCGGTCGAGCCTGGCGGCTGGGACAACCGCACCTTCCGGCTGGGCGATAGCATGTCGGTGCGGCTGCCCAGTGCTGCCGCCTATGTTGCCCAGGTCGAGAAGGAGCATCGCTGGCTGCCTCGCCTCGCGCCTCACCTGCCTCTGCCGATACCCGTGCCGCTGGCCAAAGGCGCGCCCGCGGACGGCTATCCATGGCCTTGGTCCGTCTATCGCTGGCTAGGCGGCAGGCCGGCGGCTGCCGAACTGATTGCCGATCTCACGGAGTTCGCCCGTTCGCTGGCCGGCTTTCTGGTTGCGCTCCAGCGCATCGACGCCGCTGGCGGGCCACCGGCAGGGCAGCATAATTTCCATCGCGGCGGCCGGCTTTCAGTCTACGACGCCGAGACCCGAGCCGCGCTTTCGGCGCTCGGCGGCCGCATCGACAAGGCCGCCGCCGAGGCGGCGTGGGCGACCGCGCTTGGCTCGCGATGGCAAGGGCCACCGGTGTGGGTCCACGGCGACGTCGCCTCGGGAAATCTGCTCGTCGAAGATGGCAAACTCTGCGCGGTCGTCGATTTCGGCAGTTCGGCTATCGGCGATCCTGCCTGTGACCTGGTGATCGCATGGACGGAATTTTACGGCGAGAGCCGCCGGGCGTTCCGCGACGCCATTGCCCTTGACAAGCACAGCTGGGCGCGCGCTCGGGGCTGGGCGCTGTGGAAGGCGCTGATCGTCGCCTCTGGACATGACGGCAACCAGCGCGAGGCGGAAAAATCGTGGCGGGTTATCGAGGATGTGCTGGCGGACCACCGCTGGGCCCGTCGCCTATAGGCCGGCTTTGCTTGGGATGCCGTCATTTCGCCCGGACCCACAGCAAGGTTACGGACGCCGTCGGTGGGGACACAAGACAACGGCCCACGGCTACGGGCCGTAGTCATTTCGTGGGCTTCAATGTCACTGCCCGCCCATCTCTTTCCTGAACGTATCGAAATCGACCTGCATGCCGTTGAAGATGGTGCTCCAATGGCGGGTCAGCGCCGAAACGGCGACCGCCTCCTGGATCTCCTCGTCGGTGGCGCCGGCACGCTTGGCGTCCTGCGTGTCCGACCAGACGCAGTAGCTGCACGGGATCTGCGCCGCCACCGCCAGCGAGATCAGCGACTTGACCTTCGGCGGCAGCGCCGTCTTGTCGCTGAGCTGGATGGCCTTGACCTCGGCCCATGCACCGGGCAGACCGGCTTTCGGGAATTGCTTCACGAAACCGGGCACCCCGCCCATGGTCGACTGGATGTCCTTGATGGTGGCGTCATCGTCAGCATGGGCCGGTGCGGAGGCCAGCGTCAAGGTCAGGGCGCAGACCATGGAGGCGAGCAGGGATGCACGATGAAGCGAAGGGGTCGTGGATGAAACGATACGGAAGCTGTTCATGGCGTTCTCCTCTGGTTTTTTTAAACCTTACGATGTAAGGTAATTCAGAAAATGAACCTTACAGTGTAAGTTGTCGAGCGGAACCATGGACTCGTCGATCAAGAAAAAGCGAACACGCGGCCGGCTGTCGCGCGAAATAATCGAGGATGCCGCATTGAAGGTGATCGAGAGCGAGGGCCTCGCCGGCTTTTCGATGCGCAAGCTGGCGGCTGCACTCGGCTGCGAGGCTATGAGTATCTACCACCACTTTCCTTCGGCGGCGCATCTCTTCGAAGCCTTGGTGGACCGGCTGATCGGCTCGCTCGAAATGCCTGACGAGGATCTAGCTTGGCGACAAAGGTTGCGCATCGTTGTGCAGGATTTCCGCCGCGTCGCGCGTGAGCACCCGGCTTTCGCCAGCTTCTTCGTCACCTACCGGATGAATTCGCCGACCTGCCTTGCCTGGCTGAACGGCATCCTTGGCCTGTTCGAGGCCGGCGGCTTCGGACCGGAACTTGGTGCACGGCTGTTCCGCACCACCGGCTATTATCTGATGGGTGCCATCCTCGACGAGACTGCCGGCTATGCGAAGGGGCCTTCGGCTGTGACCACCGTCAGTGACGAGCAACTGGCACAGGATTTTCCAAAAGTAGCTGCGGCCGGGCGTTATTTCGGCAGCGCCGAATTTGACCGGACGTTTGATCTCGGCCTTGACATGCTCCTGGACGAAATGGAGCGCGCCCGCGACTGCGCCAACGCGCCGAATACCGGGTCTTGACCTCATGCGCTCTCTGTTCGCCCTGATCCTGCTCATCGGTACCGGCATCGGCGTCGTCTACCCCTGGGCGATGACCAATTTCTCCGGCCATGAGATCGGTACCTGGCGGGTTTACGACCAGGGCCGATTCAAGCCGGTGACGGTGCCCCTGAGCGCACGCGATGCGCCGGTGCGGGTGCTGGTCGATCTTACGGCAAGAGCCGAGCGCATCGTCTCGCAGCAGCGCACCGTGTTGACCCTGACTGCCGCCACCGGCGGCAGGACGGTGCTCGCCTCGACGCTGCAGTTCAACCATTCCGACAATCCGCGCCAGGTCAGCCCGCAGCTGCCGGACAAAATCTTTCGCGACGAGGCCGGCCTGATCCCGACCGTTGCCCCCGGCCCCTACACCTTCATCGTCGGTCCGGGCGATGCCGAGGGCATCCCGATGCGGGCCGTCGACCCAGACAACCGCGGCGGGCGGCGCCGCGGCCGCGCCCCGGACCGGCCCCACCGGGTTTATCGACAATCGGCCCGGCCCGGCGGGGGGGGG
>NZ_JAMYSE010000022.1:0-81703 GCF_040321795.1 Mesorhizobium sp. M0244
ACATCGTCCACGGCGCACGCTTCGACCCAATCGGCCATTTCTGCTTCTCCTGAAATTTCTGCGTTGCGCTGGTGCGGTGCCTATTCAGCCGCTGCCGACATGTTCACTTCGTGGAACTCCCCACGGTAGGGGCGCGCCGTCGGCGGCAGCTCACGCTTGAGGAAGTAGTCCTCATAGTTGAGCTGCCTGAGCAGGACCGGCCAGACCTCGCGATAGGCATGCCATATCGACGGGTTCGGCTCAGGCAAATCGTGCTTGATCAATTCATGCAGCCTGGGCAGCGCGTGATAGGGCACCATCGGGAACATGTGATGCTCCACGTGATAGTTCATGTTCCAGTAGATGAACCGGCTGATTGGGTTCATGTACACGGTCCTGGTGTTGAGCCGGTGGTCGACAACGTTGTCGGCCAGACCGATGTGTTGCAGCAGGCCGGTCAGCACCATGTGCCAGGTGCCGTAGAGGCGCGGTACGCCGATGAGCACCACCGGCACCCACGACTGCATGGTGAGGGCGAGCGCGATCGTGGCGATGTAGATGGCAATATGCCAGCGCGCGGCGATGACGGCCTTGTGCTGTTCCATCTCAGGCACGTAGCTTTTCTCGTCGGGCGTGAGCTTGCCGAACGCTTGGCGTACCAGCGCCGGAAGCGAATAGCGAAAATCAAGGATACCGGTGAAAGCGAGCGCTGCACGCAACAGGTCCGGCGGGCGCATCACGGCTATCTCTGCGTCGCGGCCGACGATAATCGTGTCGGTGTGATGCCGGGCATGGCTCCAGCGCCAGGTCACCGGGTTGCGCATCAACATGAAGCTGGCGATCTGGTAGACCACATCGTTCATCCAGCGTGTGCGGAAAGCCGTGCCGTGGCCGCATTCATGCCAGCGCGAGTCGCTGGAGGAGCCGTAGAGCACGCCGTAGACGAAGAAGAACGGCACGCACCACCAGGTGCCCCAGAAATAGACGCCACCGGCAGCGGAGCCCAGAATGGCGACGATCCAGATGATCGTGTCACGGATCGCCGGGCCATCTGAGCGTTGCATCAACTCCTTGATCGCCTTGCGGGGGACGTTGGTGTGATACCACTCCGCCGAGGCAAGCCCGGTTTCGATCGCAATCCGCGTGCTTTCGCCGACCAGGCTGTAATCGCGCTTTACCTTGCCAGCCATTGTGACCTCCAATTCCCGATCGGCCGCGAGCCCTCCCCGCTCGGGCAGGAACCAGCCTCCCAACTGGTGTCTCCTATCGTCCTCGCCATTATCACGACCTGCCTCCAAGAACAGGAAAATGGCCCGACGGCCCCGGGTAGTCCTGCTGCGGCTGTCTGGCAATCGCCGCGATCCGGCCCTCCGCATCGGCGATCTCGCCGACACCGTCGAGAACTCGGAACACCGCATCGTAGGAGCGGCTCTCGCCGTGCTCCAGCCAGATCATCTCGCCGCGTTCGCGCGCGGCCAGATTTCCCAGCACATGATGCGTCGACGGCTCGATCCCAAGCGCGTACTGCCCGGCCTGGAAATTCTGCCATTGGTAGGCGCAGGGCAATTGGTCCTTGCGCGTGACCACCTCGAAGCCGAGACCGAGACTGTCGTTGACCACCGCCACCGGCACATTGCCGGCGCCGTCGGCGCCGAGTTCGTGCTGCCAAACCTGTTCCTTGAAACCCAGTTGCGGCGCCGGCACCGTGCGATAGCCGACCTTCTGCGCTTCATAGCGCTCGCCGGCATGCCCGGCCCAGATCACGTCGCGGATCGGCGCCAGGTAGCGCGCCCCCTGATCGAGCACCGGATAGCTGACATTGATGTGGTAGAAATACATATGCGGCGTCCGGTTGAAGCCGTGATTGACGACACGGTCCGAAAGCCGGATCTCGTTGCCGCCGACATCGGCCTCGATCCGGCGCAGCAGATGCAGATCCTCGCCGAATACAGTCGATTGCTGGACGATGCCTTCCGCCCACAGCACGCAGCGGTCGCCTTCCCAGGTCTCACCATAGCCGGTCAGCCGCGCCGGGATGGTGCTGATGCGGCCATGCAGCGAATGGCGCACCGTCTTCTTCGGCGGATAGTTGTAGGTGTCGGCCGGTACTTCGTTCATGAACAATATATGGTCGAGGCCGCAGGTCAGCAGAAGGCCGGAGAACGATCGCGCCCACGCCAATCCCTCTTCGCCTTCATACTCGTGCAGGCCCGGATGGCGAAAACCGCTCGGCGAGTGCCAGCCGATCGCCTGGCCCTTGAAATCGCAATCGGCGATATCGAGCGCCCGGTCGACAAGCGCGGTGAAGCGCAGGCCGGAGCCGGTGCGGAATTCCAGCATGCGGATGCCGCGCTCGACGCCATCGCCCAGCGTCATCAGCCGCACGCCGGCGAACTGCGACAGCATGCCGGACCGCTCCGAAACCTGCCGGCGCGACAGCGTCTTGCCGTAAAGCTCTACCATGTGACGGCCAGTTCCTTCACTTCGCTCCCGCCCTTCACTTCGCCCTCGTCTCTTTCAGCAGGGCCGACATATCGGCGCCGGTGATGATGCTTTCCACGGTCAGCAGGTCGGTATCGGCGACCGTCTGTTCGGCGACGATCTCGCCGCGGCGCATGACGATGATGCGGTCGGCGACCTGGAAGACGTGATGGATGTTGTGGGTGATCAGCAACACCGAATGGCCGGCGTCGCGCACCTCCTTGACGAAGCGCAGTACGCCGTGTGTTTCCTCGACGCCGAGATTGTTGGTCGGCTCGTCGAGGATGATGACCTTGGCGGCAAACTGCATGGCACGCGAAATCGCGATCGACTGACGCTCGCCGCCAGACAGCGTGCTGACCAATGCATCGGCGTCGAGTTTTTTCGAAATGCCGACGCGCTTCAAAAGCGCCGAGGCGGCGTCGCGTAATTTGGCGAGATCGAGCGGCGCGAACACGCCGAGCCATTTGAGGTTGACCGGCTCACGGCCGAGGAAAAGATTGCGCGCGATGCTGAGGTCCGGCGCCAGCGACGTGTCCTGGTGGATGGTCTCGATACCAAAATCCATCGCATCGCGGGCCGAGCGGATGGAGACCTTCTGGCCACGCACATAGATGTCGCCGCGGTCGACGGGAAACACGCCCGAGATCGCCTTGATCAACGTCGATTTGCCGGCGCCGTTGTCGCCGAGCAAGGCCACCACTTCGCCCTCGTTGAGCGTGAAGGAGGCGCTCTTCAGCGCACGCACGCTGCCGAAGGACTTTTGAAGGTTCTGCAGCCGAAGCACTTCCATGATCAGCTCCTGGCGGCGTTCTTTTGCAGCAAAGCGTGCAGGATGAGCATGGCAAGGATAATGACGCCGACGAAGATGTTGTAGGCGAGGCCCGGCACGCCGATCAGCACGATGCCGTTTCGGATGCTGCGCAGCATCAATGCGCCGACGATCGTGCCGAGGATCGTGCCGCGCCCACCGGTCAGCGCCGTGCCGCCGACCACCACCATGGCGATCACTTCGAGCTCATAGCCGGTACCGGCCACCGGCGAGGCGGCAGAGATACGGAAGGCGCTGATCATGCCGGCGAGACCGGCAAGCACCGAGGTCAGGATGAACAGCCAGATCTTGACCGCATCGGCCGGCACGCCGCGCGCCACGGCAGCGTTACGGTTCGAGCCGATGGCGCTGATCCAGTTGCCAAGCTTGGCATAGCGCAGGATGTAGATCGCCAGCAGCGATAGGCCGATGAACCACCACAAGGACGTATAGAAACGGAACGTTCCGATATTGAAGCTGCCGGCCAGCAGCGTCACGAAAAAACCCGGCTGGTCCCAGGATTTCAGCGGAAAGCCTTGGGTGATGTAAAGCGCTGCCCCACGCACCACGAGCAGCATCGACAGTGTCACCAGGAAGGACGAGATGCCGATCTTGGTGACGATCAGCCCGTTGATCGCACCGATCGCTATGCAGAGCAGCAGGCCGGCCAGCAGCGCGACGCCAATATCAAACCCGCCGTTCTGCACCAGCAGCATGACGACGACCGGCGCCAGCCCGAACACAGCGCCAACCGAAAGGTCGAACTCGCCCGCCGTCAGAAGCAGCGTCATGCCGAGCGCGATGATGCCGAGCTCGGGCAGGAACGCCATCATGTTGGAGATGTTGAGCGGCGACAGGAAATTCGCGTCGGCGATCGCGAATACCGCAAGCAGGACGATCAGGATGACGAGCGACGAGAACTGCGGCGAGCGGATCAGGCTCGACCTGCGTTTGGCACGCGGCATTTCCTCTTCTGCGGCAATTGTCATGACAACTCGACCATACGCCAGGGTGACGCCCGCCGCCTGCGCGGCGAGCGTCAGTTCCAATCACTTGTTGTAGAGTTTCAGGATCGGTTCGACGCTTGAGGCGTCGTAGAGGCTGAAGGTGTGAATGTCGTAGCCGATCGGTTCGCCCGCGGCGGCGAGACCGAGCAGCGCCACCGGCATGAAGCCTTGCGCCGATGGGAACTGCCAGGCAGCCGCGTTGATGAAGCCGGACTTGACTGACTCGGCGGTTTCCTTCGAATTGCCCCAGCCGACGACCGGAATCTTGCCGGCCGGCACGCCGGCGCCGTCGAACACCCGCTTGACGCTGGCCGCCACGGAATCGCCGAGCGCGATGATTGCCGGCGGATTGTTGGCCACCATATAGTCCGTCATCTTGGCGATGATGCCGGCCGGATCGGTGCCGCAATCGACCACGTCATATTTGATGCCGAGCGGATCGAAGACGCTGGCAATGCCTTCCGTCTCGAGCTGCTGGTAACTGGCGCCCGGCACTTCGACCGGCAGGAACACCTTGTCACCTTGCTTCACCATTTTGTGGTCGACCAGATATTTCGCCCAGATGACACCGGCTTCCTTGAGGTCGGCGCCGACATAGGCTTGCCGGCCGGTCGCCGGATCGTCGGTGTTGAAGAACACGATCGGGATGCCGGCCGCCTTCGCTGCCTTGACCTCCTCAGTCCACAGGCCGGGCTGCGCCGAGGTGGTGGCGATGCCGTCCGGCTTGGCGGCGAGTGCGGAGTTAAAGGCCTCCTTCTGCGCCGCCATGTCGCCACCGCTGAACGAGATCTTGCAGGTCACCTTGAGCTGGTCGCAGGCCTTGATGGCGCCGGCATTCCAATCGATCCAGAAGGCATCCGACGGGCCGCCATGCGACAACAGGTAGAACGTCTTCTGGCCGTCCTGCGCCAGCGCCGGCGTAGCCAGCGCCACACTGGCAAGAACGGTCGCCGCGGACGCGATTTTCAACGCGAATTTCAACATTTCTCTTCCTCCCTTGTTTCGTAGCCGAACCGCGCCATCATAGTCCGTTGGCGATGAATTTCCCGTCGAGGAATTTCTTGGCGCGCGGCACGTCGTCTTCCGAAAGATGCTCGATGATGACCGGGATGTTCGGGTGCTTTTCGGCCAGTCGCTTGAGATAGAGGTCGTAGTTCAGCGAACCGAGGCCGGGCGCCGGCAACTCGATCTCGCCGACGCCGCGGAAAGTGTGGCTCTCCAGCGCATCCTCGTCGCCAATGTCGGCGTGCTTCTCCGACTTGTCGCCGCCTGAGCGCTTGACGTCCTTGGCGTGCGCGATTTTGATCTTGTCGGTCAGCGTGTCGAACACCTGGTTCAGGATCTGGTCCATCCTGTCGATGTTGTGGGTTTCGAAATAGTTGGTCGGATCCATCAACAAGCCGAGTCCAGGATGGTCGACCTGCGCGAACATCTTCACTGTCTCCTCGACCGAGCCGACGACATTGTTGACATAGGTTTCGAGCAGGAACACCGCGCCGTGGTCATAGGCAGTCTGGGCAAGCTCGGCGATAACCTTGCGGCATTCCTCAAACCCTTCCTCGGTCTTGTTCTTCGGGTGATGCACCCAATCGGACTCGGTGTTGTAGGTACCGGTTTCCGAGATCACGTAAGGGGTGCCGAAATGGCGTGCGTTACGGATAATCTCCTTCAAATAGCCGACGCGCCTCTCGCGCTCCGCCGGGTCCGGATGGATAATATTGGTGTAGCCCGACACACAGCAGATCGGCAGATTGTGATCGCGGAACGTATCGCGGACAGTCTTGGCCTTGTCCTTGGTGATCTGCCCAGCCGACAGATCTATATCCTTGAAATGCAGGTCGAGCTGCACGGTGTTGAAATCGAGCGCGCGGATCTTCTGCGCGGTTTCCTTGAGGCCATACGGGAAATAACCCGTGAAAATACCTGCCTGCATCATGGTGTGAAGTCCTCCCTGTAAGTGATTCAGTCGCCTGGTGTTTCAGTTGATCGAGATTTCGGAAAGCTTGACTGTGCGGCCTTTGTCGATCGAACGATAGCCAGCTTCGACCAGCGCCATGGTCTTGACGTTGTCGGCGACCGAGAGCGCCGGCGGCGTGCCCGTCTTCACGGCGTGCTGGAGCTGCTCCATGACGCCGATGAAGGCATGCGGGAACCACATCGTGTCCCAACTGGGTGTTACCCACTTGCCGTCGGTGGTCTCGGTCGAGGCATAGGTCAGGGTCGAGGCAGAGCCTGTCGGCCAGCCGATGGTGCCCTTGGCGACGCCCTTGGTGCCGTCGACGCGCCAGTTGATATGCTGGTCGTCCTTGTAGCCCTCCTGGCGCGGACCCGACCAGACATCCTCCAGCGATACCGCGAGCACGCCGGACGGGAACTTGATCGTCGACACGGTGATGCCGTCCGAATGATCGAAGTGGGTGCGCGGGTCCTTGCGGGTCAGCGTCGTAATCTCGTCCGGATCGCCGAACAGGAAGCGCAGTACGTCGAGATGGTGGACGCTCATATTGGCGAGTGTCAGCCGGTCGTAGTCCTCGAGGAAGCTCTGCCAGTGCGGGATGGCATGCATGTCGATCTGCGCGAAGACGATGTCGCCGAGCGCGCCGCTGTCGATGATCTGCTTCAAGACGCGCATCGACTGGTCGTAGCGCATGTTCTGGTTGACCGAGAGGATCTTGCCGGCCTTGGCCGCCTCGTCGCGCAGCTTGACCGCTTCTTCGACCGACAGCGCCAGCGGCTTCTGCGCCAAAATCGCCTTGATGTGCTCCTGCTTCAGCGCATGGCGGATCAGCGCCGGTTGCTGGTCCGGCGGAAAGGCAAGATCGATGATCTCGACATTTTTGTCCTCGATGAGCCGTTCCGGCGTGTCGTGGACGGTCGGTATATCCCAGCGATTGGCGACCTTTTCGGCGCTGCCTTTGGTCCGCGAGGCGATCGCCACCACCGGAAAACCGGCTTCCTTGTAAGCGGCAAGGTGACATTCGGCCATGATCATGCCGGCGCCGACGCAGCCGATCTTGTATTCCCTGGTGCGGACTTTAACGTCCGGCTCGAAGCCGCTGCTTGCCATATGTTCCTCCCGAAGCTCGTTCCTTGCAGCCGCCGTCATCGTGCCAGCGCTCCCCCGCTCTGTCCGAAATAATGCACCCTGCCCGGCTCGCAGGATATCGCCACCATCGCGTCCGGCCTGATGTCCGGCTGGCCGCGCAGCAGCGCCCGCAGACGCGCCTGCCCGGCGGCGAGCGTCACGACGGTGTAGCCGCCGAGCGGCTCGACCTCGAACACTCGCGCCGGGCGGCCCGCGCCCCCCTCCGGCATTTCACCCGACCAAGTCCTGACCTTGATATCTTCCGGCCTGAGCCCGATCTCGACTGCATCGGCCGGCGCAGCCTTGTCCGCGATGCGGATTGTGCCTTCCGCCGCCTCCACGCCTTCCGCGCCGCGCACCGACTTCAATATGTTCATCATCGGCGAGCCGAGAAGCCGCGCCACATAGGTGCTGGCCGGTCGGTCATAGATCTCGGCCGGCGCGCCGACCTGTCTGATCTTGCCGTTCTCCAGAATGGCCATGCGGTCGGCGACCGACATCGCCTCTTCCTGGTCGTGCGTGACATAGATCAGCGTCTTGCCGAGCTCGCGCTGGATGCGCTTGAGCTCGACGCGCGTCTCCTCGCGCAGCCGGGCGTCGAGCGCCGAGATCGGATCATCCATCAGATAGGCAGCCGGATCACGCACCAGCGCGCGAGCGATCGCCACGCGCTGCCGCTCGCCGCCCGAAAGCTGCGCCGGCGGCTTGTGCAGGATATGGCCGATATGCAGCTTGGCCGCGACGTCGGCGACGCGTTTTTCGATCTCGGCTTCTGCCACCTTCCGCTCGACCAAAGGAAAACGGATGTTGTCGCGCGCGCTCATGTGCGGAAACAGCGCCAGGTTCTGAAACACCATGGCGACATTGCGCTCCGCCGGTGACACTGCGTTGACCGGCCTGCCGCCGATCAGGATCTCGCCTGTGTCCGGTGTCTCGAGCCCAAGCACCAGGCGCAGTATCGTCGACTTGCCCGACAGCGGCGGCCCGAAGAAGCAGAAGAACTCGTTGTCGTTGACCGTGAACGAGGCATCGTCGACGGCCAGTGTGGCACCATAGTGTTTCGTCACATTGCGGAAAACGACATCAGCCATCTCAACCTGCTCTCAACGCAAGGCCGGAAGCGGCGTCGAAGACGCGCACCGCCTCCGCCGCAGGCGCGACGACGGCTGTCTGCCCGATCGCCAGCCCGACATCATTGTCGAACACCGCCTTCACCGCTGTCTCGCCGTCGCCAAGATGGATGATGGTGCGAGCACCGATCCGCTCGACGAAACTCACCGGCATGGACAGGCCACGGCCGCCTTCCGCCAGCGTCACCTGCTCCGGTCGAAAGCCATAAAACACTTCGCCGCGCATCCGGCGTGCGGCATCGGCGATCTCGACCGGCAGCGGCGGCGTCGCCCCCAGCGGGCCGAGATCGACGACCATGCCACGGTCACTTTCCGCCGGCCTGCCCTTGAGCAGGTTCATGCCCGGCGCGCCGATGAAGCGGGCGACGAAGACATTGGCTGGATTGTTGTAGACCTCGAGTGGCGTGCCGACTTGCTGCAGCACGCCATGATCCATCACCGCGATGCGGTCGGCCATCGTCATCGCTTCGAGCTGGTCGTGGGTGACGTAGACCATGGTCTGCCGGAACTGCCGCTGCAACTGCTTCAGTTCGGTCCGCATCACTGCCCGGAAGGCGGCATCGACATTGGACAGCGGCTCGTCGAGCAGGAAGATCGCCGGCTCCATGATCGCCGAACGGCCGATCGCCACCCGCTGCAATATGTTGACCGACAGCCTGTCCGCCTTGCGGTCGAGCAGCGGCGTCAGGTGCAGCATCTCTGCAATGGCGCCGACACGGCGGTCGATCTCGGCCCTTGGTGCGCCGCGCATTTTCGGCCCGTAGGCGAGGTTCTGCCGCACGCTCATATGAGTGAAGATCGCATAGTTCTGGAAGACGAAGCCGACGCCGCGCCGCCCCATCGGCACGCCGGCCATGTCGCGCTCGCCAAACAGGATCTTGCCGCTGGTCGGCTCCTCCATGCCGGCGATCATGTTCATCGTCGTCGACTTGCCGCAGCCCGACGGTCCGAGCAGCGCCATGAACTCGCCGTCGGCAATGGCCAGGTCCATCGTCTTCAGCGCGGTGAAGTCGCCGAATTTCTTGACTAGGTTCTGCAGGTGGATGGTGCTCATGCCGCCACCTCGCGTACCCGAGCCATGCGTTTCATGGCAAACACCGCGACGATCGACAGCACGATCAATATGGCCAGCGCGATCGCCGCGACATAGCCCCAGATCAGGTCCTGGGTGGTGAGCTTGTAGATGTAAACGGAAATTGTTTCGGTAGCGACGCCGGGACCGCCGCCGGTCATGATGTAGAGCGTGTCGAATATCTTGAAGTTCTCGATCACCCTGATCGCGAGCGCGATGATGATGATCGTTTTCATCTTCGGCAGCACGATGGTGACGAAGCGCTGCCAGGGGTTGGCGCCGAGCAGCGTCGCCGCCTTGATCTGGTCCTCAGGCACGCCGACGAGGCCGGCGAGCAGGATCAGGAACATCAGCGGCGTCCACTGCCAGATGTCGGCGACCATCACCGCAATCAGCGCCAGCGTCGGGTCCGACAGCCAAGCGATGGTGACGGGAAAGCCTGACATCGCCGATAGGATGTCGTTGACCGGGCCGCCCGACTGAAACAGCATGAAGAACATGTAGCCTGCCACCGCCGGCACTACCATCATCGGCATCAAGAGGATCGAGTAGAAGATCCGCTTGCCGGGAAACTCGTCGGCAAACAGCGTCGCGAGCGCGAGGCCCAGCAGGAACTCCGCCGGCACGCAGACGATCATGACGATGGCCGTGCGCTTCAGCGCACTCCAGAAGCGCGCATCGGCGGCAAGGTCGGTGTAGTTGGCGAAACTGTTCCACATCGACCAGGCGTTCCACCAGCCGAGGCCGGACAGCGGCGACCAGTCGGTGAGGCTGACATAGAGCTGCATCAGAAGCGGGAAGACGGCGATGAACAGCACCAGGATCTGCGCCGGCAGGGTCAGTCGGAACCCGAGCCGCGCTCCCTCGTCCGGCAACACCGGCTCTGCCCGGGCGGCATTCATGGCCTCCTCCGAAATTGTGGCCGTCACCGCGCTCATTGCTTGAGCGCCCCGAAGGTCAGCCCGCGCACCAGATGGCGCTGGATGGCGATGCCCATGATCACCGGCGGCACCGCCGCGATGAGACCGAGTGCGGCCTTGGCGCCGTAGAGCTGTCCGGTCATCGAGGAGGACAGCGAGGCCATGTAGACGGGGACCGTCACCCATTCGCGCGTCGTCAGAAGCAGCGCAATCAGATAGTCCGACCAGTTGAGGATGAAGACGAACAGCGCGGCACTGGCCAGCGGCGCCCGCATCATCGGCAGGGTGATGCGAGTGAAGACGCGCCACCGCGAACAGCCCTCGACCAGTGCTGCTTCCTCGATCTCGCGCGGCATGTCGTCGAAGAAGGTCTTCATCAGCCAGAAGGCGAAAGGCAGCGTGACGATGCCGTAGATCAGCGACAGCCCCCACCAGCTGTCGGTGAAATTGAGGAAGGCCCACATGATCATCACCGGGGTCATGACCGCCATCGGCGGAAACAGGCGAAGCTGGATCAGCGCCAGCGGCAGGTTCTGGCCCGAGCCGAAGCGCGACAGTCCGTAGGCCGCCGCGGTGCCCGCCGACATGGCGATTGCCGTGCCGAACGTGGCCGACAGCAGCGACGACAGGACCGGCTTCAAAGCGGTGCGATCGAGCGCGACAATCAGACTGTTGGTCGATTCACCGAAGACGAAGCGGAAATTGCTGAGTGTCGGGTTCTTCGGCCACCAGGTCAGGTCGGCCCCGGTCGCCGACCATTCGGCGATCGGCTTGAACGCCATCGACATCATCCACAGGATCGGCACCAGCGTCACCGCCATTGCCACGAAGATCGCGGCATAGCGGAATATCTCGAAAGGAACGGAACGCTTCATCTGTCGGCTTTGCTGGAGTCTTCGTTAGCGAGGGGAAGAGCAATCACTCCTCCCCTCTTTGGTAGGATCCTGGGAGGATCAGGCGATCGGATCGAGAACGGTGGGCCAAGCCTCCTTGTTGGTCTTGATGGCTTCGAGAAGTTTCTCCTCGCCGGTTCGGCGGGCAATCTTCTTCCACTCGGCCTCGGTGTCGGCCATCGCCTGCTCGGCCGTCTTGGCCTTGGTCAGCGCGGCGACGAGGTTCTCGTCCAGCGCGTTGTGGAAGGCGGTGGCGCCGGGATAGTTGATGCTCGGCACGGTTCGAGCGACCGTCTCGCGCACCACGTCCATGTGGTAGGCGTGATAGGTCTGGCGAACCAGCGGATCGGAGAAATCCGACAGCCGGAACGGATCGAAGTAGCCGCCCGGATTGGCGGTCATCCAGGCGTAGATGCGGCTTGAACCCAGCCACTGCAGGAACAGGTAGCAGGCCTCCGGGTTCTTGGCTTGCGAGGAAACCGACGCCGACAAATTGAGCCACAGCACCGAACGGCTGACCAGCTTGCCGTCGATCTCGCGACCGGGCGGCAGCATCGAGCCAATTTTGCCGGTGACCTGCGAATCCTTGTTGCCGGCA
Organism: Mesorhizobium sp. M0244; assembly: GCF_040321795.1. Lineage (NCBI taxonomy): Bacteria > Pseudomonadati > Pseudomonadota > Alphaproteobacteria > Hyphomicrobiales > Phyllobacteriaceae > Mesorhizobium > Mesorhizobium sp. M0244. The sequence continues at coordinate 11,977 of NZ_JAMYSE010000022.1, forward strand.
TTGTCGAGGAATTTCGGCAGATTGGAGAAGGCGCAGGTCATGGCCGCACCGCCCTTGGCGAAATTGCCGTACTGCTCAGGCCAGCCCCACGAGATTGCATCCGGCGAATGGTGCGAAAGCGACGCAATGTACTCGTTGGTCGCCGCGATACCTTGCTCCGAATTGATCAACGGCTTGCCGGTATCGTCGAACAAGAACTGATTGGGCGAAGCCATTGAGACATAACGCTGATACCAGTTGGTGTAGCCCCAGCCCTGGTTGCGCAGATCTGTCGAGCCGAACAGGCCCTTGTCCGGGCGCTGGAAGAAGGCCGCGATCTCGTCATGCTGCTTCCAGGTCTTCGGCGCCGCCAGTTCATAGCCGTATTTGTCGGAGAAGGCCTTCTTCTCGTTTGCGTCGCCGAACAGATCGGTGCGGTAGACCCAGGTCTGGAAGTCGCCATCCAGCGACACGCCATAGGTCGAGCCGCGATACTGATTGAGCAGCGACACGCCCTTGGCGCCATTGACGTAGCCAAGCTCGGGATTGTCCCATTCCGGCTTGTACTGGGCGACGAAGTCGTCGAGCTTCAAGATGCCGCCGGTTTCGGCCAGGTCGCCAAGGCGGTTCCATTCGACCGCGTAGATGTCATAGGCACCACCCTTGGTGGAGATGTCCTGCATCGTCTTGGTGAATTCCTGGCCGTTCGGCACACCGACGATCTCGAGCGGAATACCGGTTTCCTTCTCCCAGAGATCCTTGATCGACGGCGCACCGGCAGGAAACGGCTGGGCCAGCTGGCCGATCGAACCGTCGGACAGGCCGAGCACGATCTTGGCCGGCGCCTTGCCGGCGCCCTTCATCGCCTTGGCCGCCTCGATGGCGCGGCCCTCCGGCGTATCTGGCCCGTACTGATAGCGCTCCGAGCCGTCGAAACCCGTCGGGCCACCGATCATGCCGGGCGCCAGGGCATCGGCCGCATAGGCACGGCTTGGGCGAATGAATTTCGGTGCAATACCTGCGGCGGCAACAAGGACGGCCGCCTTTCCACCGGACGCCAGCAAACGGCGCCGCGACATGCGGATCAAATTCGACATTGGAACTCCTCCCTCAGGGCCTTGTTCCTCCACGGCCCTTAGGATGGATATTGACGGCACTATACGAAGGCTGTCAACATCATAAATAATCAAGACACCTCATAACATCTCAAGGGAGGGGAGAATGGCGTTTCTCGAGGCTCTCACACTGAAGCCGGTGCCTGAATTTGAGGGAACCAGGTGCACACCCGCCCGCTTTGGTCCGCTTCGGCGTTTTGGTCTAGCGCACCCGCTTGCGCATCGGCCGAGGCCGGCTACATCATTTCCCATCAGAATCGCGGGTGGCGATGAAGCCACCATCCGACATCGGACCCATGAAATGCGTGATCTCGATGCGCCCTTGGCGCATTTTGGAATGAGGTGATCGACAGTGCGGTCCACCCTGACAGACATAGCCCGGGAAGCCGGCGTTTCCGCCGCCACGGTCGACCGTGTGCTCAACAACCGCGCCGGGGTCAGGGCGCGCACCCGCGAGGTCGTGCTCGAAACAGCGCAACGGCTTGGCTATATCGCTGAAAATTCGAATAATCCGAGCTCGCGCAACGCGCAGCACGGCGAGGTCATACGGCTCGATTTCGCCCTGCCCGCCGGCACCAATTCCTTCATCAAGATGCTGCACCGCCAGATCGAGGCGCAGGCGCAGTCGCGGCCTGACCTTGACGTCCGCGTCGCCACGATCGAAGGCTTCAATCCGGACCGGCTCGCGCGTCTGTTGCAGGAATTGCACGGACAGACGCAAGGCGTCGGTGTGATCGCACTCGACCATCCGACGGTGCGCGAGGCGATCCGCTCGCTTTCTGCCAGCGGCGTCAAGGTCGTCACCATCGCTTCCGACATCCTGCATGTGCCGAGGGTCGCCTATATCGGCATCGACAACCGCGCCGCCGGCCGGCTCGCCGGCTATCTGCTCAATCGCTTCATGGGCGCCGATCGTCCGGGCAAGGTCGCGCTGTTTGCCGGCTCGCTCTCCTATCGCGGCCACGAAGAGCGCGAGATGGGGTTCCGCCACATCCTGACGGAAGAATCGCCCAACCTGCAGATCGTCGAGATGCGCGAGATGCTCGACGACCGGGAAAAGGCCTATTCAGAGGCCTCCGCCCTGCTGGACCGGCACCCGGACCTGGCCGCGATCTACAATGTCGGTGCCGGTAACACCGGCATTGCGCGCGCGCTGAGGGAACGCGGGCGTGCACTATCGACGGTTTTTCTCGGCCATGAGGTAACGGAAGGCACCAAGGAGCTTTTGCTCGACGGCACGCTCGACGCGGTCATCGACCAGAATCCGCGCGTCGAAGCCCGCGAAGCGCTCAACACCTTGACCCATGCGGTCAGGGGATTGCCTTACGAATTGCACCAGCCAAGGCTGCAGGTGATCTTCAGGGAAAGCATCCCGGAGATATGAACCAGTCGTGCAAGTGAGACCTGGTGTCCTTTGGATTCATGACGCTCGGGCGAAATGTTTGGGGCATAAGTAGGCTTGCCCGACCGCGTGTCGAGGCTTCTCGAGATGGCATGCCGGCCGGGCTCGACGACAGGCTGGCGCGCGCCATCCAGTCGGTCGCATGGCCGGCCGGTTCGGCATTCGGCTGGTTCGCGGCGGAAGCGACTGCCGCCAGGACGGTGCGCGAACACTGGCGCGGCACCCTGGCGCTCGGCCGCAGCGAAACATTTGCCGCAGCCTATTGGCGGCGCGGCGCGGCAGGACTGATGGCCGGCTAGATCGTGCTCACCGTCGCTTGAGCATCCTCGCCCAGGTCGATCGCGATCCGGTCGCCGGAGACAATGCCCGCTATCTCGCAAACGACCAGCGGCATGCTGATTTCGTAGAGGAATTCGGCAACGATGACGCCCACAGCAAGGATTGGGTCTGGCCGCTCCAGGATAATCCCGGCCGGCGCCGTGCCCCTGCGGATCGCTTCGGCCAGAACTGAAGACGAGGACGACGACCCCCGCCCGCTTGGCATCACCAGGATCTTGCCGGCGACATTGCCGCCCAGATCCGGATGCGAATGGTCGATGATGTCGCCTGTTTCGACGTCTACCCCGCCCCAGAAGCTGAGTGCTTGCGACAGCACCAGCGCCGAGCCTTGCGCCTCGCCAGCGAGCTGAAACGTGCCGGTGCGTTCGACGAGGCCTGTTTCGACCGACCGCGTCATGGCGTGCCCCGCGCGACATGACCCACCGCTGCCGAACGGATGCAATCCTTCATGTCGGCGAAGGCGACGGACACGCCGATATTGCCGGGCGCGTAGTAGGCCCATTTACCGGAATTGGTCATCACCACGCCGTCGAGACGATCGAGGATATCGGTGACATAGGTGCAGGTATCGGCGACCGGAATCAGGCCGAACGCGTCCATGCCGGCCAGTGCGCCCTCGTCCTGAAGCCGCGTCAGCGTCGCGCGCCCGGTATTGACATAGATCGGGACGCCCCTGCCCGGCGCAACTTCGCGCAGCAGCGGCAACAGGCGCATCCATTCGTCGTACGAGAAATGCGGCGTGCCCAGTGACACGGCCACCAAAGACGCGCCGTCAGCGACGCTCGATAGCCTGGCCAGCGCTTGGCCGATGTCGGCGCGTGTGATGCGGATCGTCTCGTCTGGCGCCATGCCGTGAAACGCCTCTTCGAGCGTGTTCGCTTCCGGGGTGATACCCACCGCATGGAACAGCGCCACAGCGCCAGTCGTCGCGGCAGCCGCACCTAGCGCCTTAAGCTGGTCTTCGTCGCGTGGTTGCGGCAAGCCCGAGATCACCGGGATGCGATCGCCACTCACTTGCCCGACGATCAGCCCGACGCTGACGAACAGGCTGTCGCTCGGTTCCAGGTCAGGATTGATCAACTCGAACAGGACCTGCCCGCGCCGGTTTTCGGTGAGATGCAGCCCCCACACCGGGGCGCGCCCGGTCAAGGCGCAGCACAAATCGATGAAATCGCCATAGCGGTTGGTCCGCGCACCGATCACCGAATTGGCAAAGACGATGGCGTTGGATTCACCCCAGGCGATCTGCTCGCCAAATCCTGGCCGGAACCGCGTCTGATAGGGCGCGCAGGTGAAGGTCGCCTGGCAGCCGAGTTCCAGATGCGCCTTCATCAGGCGCCGCGCCGGCGCCTCTTGCGACGGCGGCATCTTCACTAGGGCGGGATGGATGAGATCGAACGAGCCTACATTCAGCGTCGTTGGCACCCGAACGCGGCCGCCGCCCTCGATCAGCCTTTCGACGAAATCGAGGCTGGCCTGACCGTGATAAAGGCAGCCGTCGATATGGGCACCGGCAATGTCCAGCAGCTTGCGCGCGCCGACCGCCTTCGCGAAGGCAACCAGAATCTTCATGGCGGCAGCCGCTGCCGAGCCTTGCTCGCCATGCAGCATCGACTGGTCGTCGGCCGTCAATTCCAGCATTATCGGCAAATTCCGAGCCCACACTATGCCCGACCAAGCACTCCCTGATTGCGGAGCGTCTGGCAAGACAGAGCTTCGGATCTCTTCTACTTCGCGGCGATCAGCGGACCAGACGTTCACGGCTCATCGCGAAGCAAGAGAGTCGCGAAGCAACGGTCGGAGAGCGAACGATCGCGGCAGAAACGAGGCTATTCCTTCTGGCGCACCCCGTCGACTGCCCCGTCGCCATCTGAGGAATAGGGCAGGATGCCGAAATCGCGCGACTTGGTCCCGTGCGCCGCAGTCAGGAAACCATCGGCTGTGAGGCCTCGCCTCAAAAGCTCCCGTACCGCGGCCGACCGGCTCGGCATGCGCTTGTCGAAGCGCCAGTTCTCCAACGCCGCCAGTTCATCGACGGTCAGCATGATCTGCAATCGTTCCGGGCGTTCCAGTTCGGACATCTCGGCCTCCAGTCATACCAGGCTAAAAGAGCTGAGTTAGTATGTTCCTAATTCTTTGTAGAGTTAGGTATGTTGGCAGAGTACGTCAAGATCTCCAGATGCGTGATCCGTGCAGAAATCCAATGAAGCGGATCAAGCATCAACTGCACAATCGACAAAATACGCTAACTATTTGATACTAAATAATTTTTCAAGATTTTCGCTTGTCAATCGCGGACTCTGGGCGCATGGTGAAAGCGAGGGATAAACCGCTCCTGAAAGGAAGGTTTTCCATGCGCTACAGATTTTCGGTTCGCCTGCATGACGACGTTAATTCCCGAGTTCGGTCTACATTGCAGTCCAGGATTGCCATCAATCTGACTGCTGTCGCCGAAGCCGTGCGACTGCAGAACCTCGCCGAGAATGTCGCGCGCGAAGACATCGAATGGCTCGTCATGCAAGCAGCCCAACTCCAAGGGGCGGCTATCGAGTTCGACGGCTTCACGGAAGCCGATCTGGCGGAGTTCGCGTGCCCCGAACTGATGCAAAGCAGTCCCGCAGTGGTCCGGGACGCCTTGGAAGGCGGGGTGGCCGTTTCGCCGGATCTTGGCCGTCAAACGCATTGAGCTATTGTGAGCCCCGCCCTGCTGCCGCCACGTGCAAGGCGGCAAAAAGCCCACCATTGGGATGGCGGGCTTTAGACTGGATACCGGCGCCGACATTGATGCCGGTGCCGACGCCAACCCCCGCGCCCGCAGCAATGCCGCTCGAACCGACGACCGTTGCGACCCTGGCACGACTAGCAGCACGACGGGTGCCATGAACTCCAATGCGGATGAAAACTGCCCTGCAACCCCCGCAAGGTGCTCAACCCGATGCGTCCAACAAGCCTGCCGGGACGGTTTCACCGACTGTCAACGACAACAATTGCAGTAAGTAGTTAGCCGCGACAACTGGGCTTACGATCGCGGGGGGCTTACGCTCGCGGGACCAGTTCTAGCTGGTCCCGCTGCCGACCACGGAACGGGGTGCAAGGAACGCCTGACGATAGGCCCGGCGGAACCGGGAGTCCGTGCCACGAATGTAGCATGCGCTGGATTTAAGATCCCGCGCTGGTCTTCAGTCTCAGCAGGATTTTCTTGCGGACTTGGTTGAATCAAATCCGCTCGAGTTCACGCTTTGCGTGGTCGCGCCTTGGGTTTGGTTTCCTCCTTGGCGGCCGGCTTAGGCTGGCGTGCTTTCGGCTTCGGTCGGCTGGCGGTCTCCGGCGTGGCGGTTTCTGCGTCGATTTCGGCGGTAGCCTGATCCCAATGCTGCTGATGCGCCCCGTCGGGCCTGCCTGCCTGTTCCCAGATCGCGTGTGCCCGCTGGCGAATCCGTTCCTGCCTGTCCGTCACTGTTGCCTCCGTCGGCTCGGTTCATGCGTAAGCAACGTTGTTCTAGCCGAAATTTCGAGCCGCGTCTTGAGCGGCAGGCAACACGGTTATTGAGCCTCTCTGTCACACAGGACAGCGACGCCGAGGAGCGCCGCCTTCTTGATGATCAGCCCTTCAAGATCGGCGTCCGAGCGCTCCGTTCCGGTGCGTTCGCGCAACAGTGCAATCGCTGCCTTCATCGACAGCAGGCCATCGCCTCGTTCAGCAAGCAGTTTGTCGACAGCTGCGGCCACGTTGGTCGGCTCGACATGCGGCAGCATGGGAATGGCTCCTTTCCTTGTTTCGAGGCGACTGCGGCAACTCCATCCCGATCGCTCGGGATGGAGTTCGATTCATAAGACCGTGACCTTTCCAAATCCGGTTCGCGGTTTGGGAACGCCGATCACTCGATGACCTGCACGATCCTGCGGGTGCCTGGGTCGACGAGCACGGTGCGATTGCCGACGACGACGTATCTGTACCGCACGTCGGGAACATCGATCGGTTGCAGCTCGACCGTATCGGGCAACGTGGAACCGATATTGAGCTCCACCCCCAGAAGATTGATCGACGCCAACGGGTGCTTGTGGACGTATTCGCGGATGACCGTCTGCTGTTCGGGCGTGACAATCACCTGGTCTGCGGTGGCCACGCCGACGCCGGCGAGCAACACCAATCCCGCCGCAGCAGGAACAAGGTGGATTTTCATCGTCTACTCCTGTTGTTAACGGGCCTCGCCTTTACGGTTGCGACGCGGCATTCCGGTCGAAGCGGCGGACCCTCTAGGCAAACGCCCACGCCACCTTGTTGTTCCGTAAGTCGCGGCTAATCGAACAGCGGTGAAGTGCCCGTGCGGCGGCGAATGGGCTGCGGTGGCCCGCCTCGCAAGACGCGGGCCGATCGGGTTCCCGATCAGCAGCGATACCGGAGGGGGTGATATCGGCTGCGTCCAAAATAACATTTAGGACAAGCTAATGTTCCTGAGCGAGGGCAACAATGCTGCCGGCTCAAGCGGCGCGGCGTTGCCGCCCATAGCAGCCCCTTGGTAGCCCCATGGCGGCCAATGGACGGGCTACTGCTTTGGCGGCTGTGGCGGCACCTCGCCGGGCTTGATCACGGGGGTCTTGCCATCATCCGGCGGTGGCGCCGCCATGCCCTGATCGCCCGTTGGCGGCGGCTTCAGCACACCATCGCATGGCTCGAGCGTATCGGACAAATTGTTGCCGGCCGGCTTCTGCTGCTCGCTCTTCTGGTCCTGCGGCTCGACCTTGCAGCGGTCGGATTGTGCCGGTTCGCCCGTCTGCGCGGCCGCCGGCATCGCCAGCACCAGCGCGCCTAGCATGTACGGCAAGAAAATGAGCGGTCTCATGTCGAGCTCCTTTCGCGCCAAGATCGTCTGACTTGTGAAGACAGGCGGGCGCGATTGGTTCCGTCGTGCGGCAATGCGCCAAGCCCGCAGTCGTCCGGGAACCGGCCGCGGGATTATGAGTTCAATCATGGAGACTTATGAGTTCAATCATTGAGTCAGTTCAAGGCCGCCGACATTATGGAGAACCAGCGATGGAACCGCGCAGGAAAGAACGAACCGACGACGAGACGGAGAGCCCGACCATCCAGCAGCAGGACTGGGATGCCATCCGGAGCGGGAGAATCCTCCCTGACGGCGTGCCGCAAAACGGCGACATCCGCTACGACGTCGAGAAAGACGGCGAACTGCCGGAGGAGGACGACGATAACGCTTACCAGGAAAGCGACGAGGCCTTGCCGGACGACACCGATGAACGCGCCATTTCGCGCGATCTCCAACGGGAAGGTGGTCCTTTCGACGAGGAATGAACCGCCGCCTTCCGCACTCTGCGTCGGCGGTCGGATGAAAAGCCCCTGCTTTCAATCCGGGAGGTCGAAGACCGGATCCTGGCAGCGATAGACCAGACATTGACCGTCACGCGTCCTGACATAAGCGGCGCCGGGCACCGCCGGCCAGTCGCATTCATTGCCGAATTGGCGGACGTATCGTAGGTGTTCTGGCCGGTGGTCAGCACCACCGAGCGATGCCTCTGGATCAGAAGCTGTGTCTGTTCGCAGGTCATCGCGCGGCTGTCCGGCCGGGCGTGGGCCGTCGCGGCAAACATGAGCGCCCCGGCTGTCAGAACTGCCGCTTCTGTCAGGACTCTGGCCGGCATGACACCATCTCCTGTGAAGCCTACTTCTGTGAAGCCTAACGCGCATCTTGGTTTCGCAAGCGCCGGAAGCCCTCGCGCAGAGGCAAGATCGTACAGAATGCGAGGGAAAATGCAAAAAAACCCGCCGCACCTTTCGGCGCGGCGGGCTCCAACTGAACGTCACTCTTTCGTCAGGCTTGGGCGGCTTACTCCTCCTTCACCGGCCCGAACCGGCGCACGATCACTTCGAAGACGATGTCTGAGATCCACATGGCCGAGACGCCGATGAGGAACGCCGCGGCGAGCGTCGTGGTGTCGTCGTCCGGAGAGGGGATGGGCAGGCCGGCAGCGCGGAAATAATGCACGACCGGCAGCGTCAGATAGGCCGCCGCCAGCGCGCCGCAAATCGGTGAGGCCACCATCTCGCGGACCTTGTAGCGGTGACGCGACAAGGCCCGCAAAATGCCGCCCGAAAGGCCGGCGACCAAGACCGGTGCCTTGATGCCTAGGACGTCGAGCAACTCGTGCATCATGGCGTCCACCCGCACCATCTGGCGCCCTGCCCGTTGAAGGCATTCATCTCGTCGAGCTCGGGCCGGGTCATGGCGGCGACGACGGAGGCGGACGGACGGCGCGGCTGGTTGTGGTCGCACCAGACCTGGCGTGGGTTGCCGGCCGGCGCGGTTGTCGTACAGCCGGCGAGCACCAGGCAGAGGATCAGCGCCTTGCCCATTTCCCAGCCTCCGCTCTGGCTGCCGCATCGGTCATGCCGGCGGCCTTGCGCCCTTCGGCGGCGGCCTCGCGGTTCATTTCGAGGCGGTCCTCGGCGGCCGCGACTTTTGCCTCGGCCTGTTTGACCGCCGCCTTATTCGCCCGGTTGATGCCGCCCGCAACGTAAAGGCCGATGCCGCCGACCACAGCAGCGAATACCGTCATGACGGCCTTGTTGCCGATGATGGCGCTGAGAATGGTGAGGAGCGCGGCCATCACAAATCCTCCGCGCGGCGGCGGCGAAGGAACTCGGTCAAAACGCCGTTGATCACAAGAAACCAGGGGAACCATTCCCCCGGGATAATCGGCGAAAGAACCTGCGGGTCGACATAGGTGACGATGGTCGCAATGATGCCGATGGCCGCCTGAAGCCGCGCCCAGAATATTGTTTCGCTGTCGCGGAAAAAGTTCTTGATCCGGGTCCACATGTCATTTCCTTCCGAATAGTTTCAGGATGGCTGTGATCAGTGCTGCCCAGAAGCCGGGCTTGCCGACAGGTACGGGAGGCGCGGCAGAGGGCGTGGCGGGCGGCTGTGGAACGGCAATTGGCTTCGCGGGCTCTGGCGGAGCTGCAGGCCGAAGGACAACCACCGATGACACCGGACCGGCAGACGGCCAGCGCGTGTCCTTGATGCGCGACCATTTGCGATAGGCCTCGGCAAGCCTGGTATCGTAGGCGTTCTTACGATAGCCGGCGCCGTTGTAACCCTTGGCGAATCCCGCCCAGTCATGATTGCGCAGATTGTCGTCGAGCCGCTTCTCGACGATGAAATCGATCGCCGCGCTGAGCTGCAGCGCCTCGTCCGCCATCATCGCCTCGACCATCGCCTGCACGGTAAGAAAGCCGGTCGCCTTGAAATTCTCGCCGAGAACCTGGCCCAGTCCCCACGAAGCGGATTTGAGCGCCGCGGTTTCGTCGATCGCACAAGCTGCCTTGAGCCGTGGGTAGCTATCCCTGGGATAGGGCTTCTCGCCCCACTTCGGATAGGCCAGGCCAGCGGCTGCCGCTTGCGCCCGCTTGGCGCCCGACAGATTGCGGTAGAAGACATGCGGTTCGAACAGGATGACCGGCCGGCCAACGGCGTCGAAGCCGTGCCCGCTGGTTTCAACATCGAGGAACGCGTGCATCTCGTCTTCGCCGACGCCGATCCGGGCGCCGAGTTTCGGCAAATCTATATCGTCGAGGCGCCTGGCGGCGCCCTTGAACGTCATTTCCATGGGCAGTCCTTTCCGCCCTTGTGGGCAGGGTTTTGAGGTTGAAAAACAGATGCGTCGCGGCAAAGTAGAATTGGGCGGCAGCGCGTGCCGATGTTGCGGCAGCAAGCAAGGTTGATGTTTTCGACCCGCCGTGTGAAATGGGCGCGGGATGGTGAACATGTCTGAAGATGAACAATCGGCTGCGGCGCGCTGGACGGTGAAATCCGAACTCCGCGCGGTCGGCCGCGACAAGCCGCTGCTGCTGGTGCTGGCGGCGATCCTCTGCCTCTATTGTGCGTTTATCGCCGGACCGATCGTCTACGCGGTGCTGGCCATCAACGGCATTGCAGATTTCTTCAAATGAAGCCGGTTCCGGCGATCTCGCTCCGTTCCGCCGCGCCGCGTCTATCGGCCCCGAAATTGCTTGACCTGGACGAAATTGCTTAGCCGGGATGAAACTGTTCCCGTCTATCGTTCGTAGCTTTAGGGGGTACGGGAGGACACGTGACGATAAGAATCAGGCTTCCGGGCGGGACCTTGAAGATCAAGAAAAGGGAAGAGCTGCGGCGCCGCGAGCAGAAGGGCGAGGTACCGGTTTGGCAGGTCGGCAATTACTTCGTCATCTGGTGGCCGAGCGGCATGTCCGATCGCCCATCCTCGCCCAAAAAATCCTCGCCCAAGAAATAACCCGCGCATCCGACGATCTCGGCTGGGCACTGACGCCTCCGTGCGGGATCAGGAACCGCCTTGCGCGCCCAACCTCCGACGGCCGCTCAACTAGTCCCAGAAATAGTCAGGAGGCAGGCATTGACTCTTCCGCCACGGAAGGTCTCTGGTGCTGCATTGCACAATGGGGCGGCGGAATCGATGGCGGTGCGTATCAGGATGCCTGGCGGCACGCTGAAGGTGAAGGTGTACCGCGAATTGCGCGACCGCGAGCGCGCCCGCCGCATCCCCGTCGTCAAGATCGGCCGGGTTTATTTCACCTGGTGGTCGAACCGGCAAAGCGCCGTCAATGATCAGCCGCTGGGCTGACCCACCTGACGCTCGCGGCCTGGCGAGGCGCCTCCCCACCAGGCTCTGCCTTCCGGCCCAAGAAAAGTTGATGAAGCCGCTGTTGACTCTTCCGTAACGGACGGTCTCTATTACCGCATTGCACATCATTGCTGCGCTGCACAACGGGAGTTGGACCGATGACGGTGCGTATCAAGTTGCCGGGCGGCACCTTGAAATTGAAGACCTATCGCGAATTGCGAACCCGCGAACGCGACCGCCGCGTGCCTGTGATGAGGATGGGCTCGCTGTATTTTGTCTGGTGGTCGAAAAGCCAGGACCCGCACCAGAAGCCGCAGGACAGCTGACGGTAGCCGCTGCGCCGGCGGATCTGGGTCCGCGTCAGCGATGAACCCTAGCCGAAATACTGTCTCCCCAAGGATTTCTGGTCGAGTTGCCGTGCCATGTTGGTGCGCTCGAGCGGCTCCCGATTCTTCTACCGCCTTTCGGCGATTTTCAAACGGCGTCTAGACTGGCGGACGCGGTCGTCTCACAAGCTTGCAAACCGCCGCCGCTTGTCGCAATAGCTAGGCCGTAAGGAGACGCATGGATGATGGAGGCGGACCTGTCTATTGCGAACAGCCAATTTCGGTTGTCGGTTCAGTTCGCCGACGAGCCACTAATCCCACGTGCAATTATTGATACGGACCTCGAAGACGCGGCGCGGGCATTCTTGGAAGGGGTATCTGAACACCAACATTGGAAGCATTTCAGATTCTTCGAGCGATCGCAGCTTTTCGCTGAGAGGGCGCGAAAATCGCGCTTCGGCTGTAACTGATATGCCATTCGTTCCACCATTCCTCTACCGCCTAGCCGGCATCAACTCCGGCCCCGCAACAAAGCTAAGTTTGCGGAGCGTCCGCAGTTTGCGACGGGGCAAGCATGCGATCGGCGAAGAATGCATCATCAACGGCGTCTTTTCCTTCGATCGCGCCGATGCAAAGATCACCGTTGGAAAAAGATCCTATATCGGCAAGAGCCACCTCGTCGCGGCTGAGAGGATCGAAATCGGCGATGACGTGATCATAAGTTGGGGCACCACAGTGGTCGATCACAACTCACACGCGACAGGTTGGCAAGACCGCAAGGAAGATGTCGCCGACTGGCATCAGGGAAAAAAGAACTGGTCAAAGATCACCATCGCGCCAGTCAAGATTGAAGACAGCGTCTTTATCGGCTTCAACGTCATCATTCTTAAGGGCGTAACGATCGGCAAGGGATCGGTCGTTGGTGCGGGGTCTGTCGTCACAAAAGACGTGCCGCCCTTTAGTATGGTCGGCGGTAATCCTGCAAAGCAGATCGGTGGCGCTGCTACCACATCAGCGATTTGAGCACAGAGCTCCGGCCATGTAGGCCATCCAGCGCATCGCCATGTTGGGTGCGAACCTGAGAAATTCGGTCCGCAGCCTGTGTTTCACCCATCCTTTTGTCGTGCCAGCCAGATGCTGTTCATAGGCGAGGTCGTGAACAAAGACCTTTAGTCGTTCGACCTTTAGCCCAGACGTTGTGAGCAGGTTTTCAAACGTCTGGGTCGTGTAGAAGTTGATATGCCCATACGGACCCGACATCCGAATGGCTTTGCTGAGATCTCGCGTATGCTCCAAAGGCACTTCGACATAGAGCTTCTTGCAGACCCTTGCCGCCTCTGCCAAGAACATCCGCTCGTGCTCGACATGCTCGACGACGTGAATGGCAAGACCTAGATCAAACGACTTGTCGGGATGGGGGATGTGATAGCCGTCGAAGATGTCGAGGCTGGCCAGGTTGATTATTTTTCTGGCCTTGATCGCCTCGACGCCGCTGGTCGATATCTCGACGGCGCCAAGGGTCTTCCCGAGGCCCTTCTTGCTCAACTTGTCCAGCACCGCACCTTCACCGGCGCCGATGTCGAGTATCTTGTCGAAGGACTGCCCGTGAACGATCGCTTCGATGTGCCCGATCGACTGATTTGATGCGATTTCCCGTTTTGCGGCTACTTTTCCATCGGCGTAGTAGTCGTCATAAATCGCGATAATGCTGCCGGCATGAGCCATGGAACAATCCTCCAAGGACGCGCCCCCGCCGACGTAATGCTGCCATTGCCCGCGAATGGCGTCTAGTGCGGACTAGGCGCCGCCCAGCCAGACTGCAACGAGACCCTCGACATCTCCGTCAGGCGCCGGGATTTCCCGGCCGTGCGTCGGATCGCTTGGCTTCGCGACCATAATCATCGCGCCCACCACCAGCCATTCCTCGCCCTCCTCGAGCTCGGTGACGATTTCGCCCTTATGCTGAATAGCGAATGCCATTGCTTTATCCCCTTTCCGCGACTTGTTCGATGAAGCGCAGCGCATTGCCGTCATGGCCGGCATCGTTGAAATGCAAGCCCTCTTGATAGTTTCCCGAATTGATGTAGTCGAAGCCGTCGATCGGGATGGTCAGCACATTGCGCGATCGATAGGTCTGACGGATTGCGCCAAGGGCGGCATCATAGGTCCGACCGCCCGTGTAGCTTGCATCCCATGCGGCTGACGGCCGCGTCGGCGGCATCACAATGATACGCGGTGCAGCTGCCGCCTCCAGCGTGTTGATGATTGTTGCGATGTTTGCCGATATCGTGGCCGGTGGCGTGCCAAAGCTGTCGTTGATGCCGAGCGCCAGAACCGGCACGATCTTGCCGCCGGCATACCCGCATTGAGCGGCGGCCGACGTAAGACGCGCGGTGTTGAACGACGAGAAGGCATAGCTGCCGTGTGCCGCGCGCAAGGTGCGCAGGCGCGGACGCGAGCCGGCCGCCTTGAGGCCAAGCCGGATAAGCCCGGTAATTTCGACAGGACCGCCGACTGCCGTAAGCGTGTAATTGCCGCTTGCCGCTTGCCCGGTCAGGGACGGCCCAGAATATTGATCCAGCAGGAGTGCCCCGGCGCAATTGACGGTCTTGTAGGCAGCACCGCCATTGAACGCAAAGGCAAGGGAGCCTTGGCCGGCGTCCTGTGTATAGTGCACGTCGACCTGTTCATAGGCGCCGGTGAACGCCACAGACGCGCCTGCCGCCAAGATGATGCTCTCGCCGATCGGCCCGCGCGATCCTGTCGACACGCTGCCGGCGACTGTCACGCCATAGAAGGTCGGAACATAGGTAGAGCTTGGCCGCAAAGCAGTCATGCCCGGCTCGTCAGCCGCAATGCCGAGATTGGCGAAACTGGTGACCAGGTGGAACCAGTGTTTCGCCCCATCGCTGGCAAGCGCCCAATGGCCGATGCTATCGGCGATCAGGCAAAGCACGTCGTTGTTGGCGATATGCTCAGCCATTTTCGCGCGGAAGCCGTCATACAGATTTTGCAAAGATGGCCGGCGCGGAATGAAGAAGCGCTTGCCGCCGACCACCGGCTTGCCCGGCCCCCAGAAGCCGTCGCCAGATGCAGGAATGGCCGTCAGGGCAAAGCTTCCGGGCGGCACATAGGGATTGGGATGAGCGGCAGCCGCCGACGCAAACAGCGCGGTCGCGTCAACGACGCCGTTCGTATCGGCGCCAGCCAGCAGGTTCATGCCGGTATTGCTAGCGCCGCCGGCCAAGGCCCGGTCGGCATCGGCGAGCAGACCGGTCTTGATCGTAAAGCGAACCTCATATCGATGCTGGGCGGACGATGCTACGGTCGCGCCATTCGACAGCGCGCCTGCCTTGATCCATGCCGGAATGCCTTGCGGGTTGACGCTGTTTTGAAACTTGTAGGCGCCGCCGCTGATTGCCGGATACTTGCCGGCGGGGATCGGGATACCCAGCGGGATATGAGCGACGCCGTTGATCAACGTCACAGCATAGGTGCTTAGGACGTTGACGACCAACCCGCCGAGGTAATCGACGACGTGGATGAATGCTTGACCGGCGGCAGCGCCCGCGCCGACGTCGACTGCGGTAATGTACCCATCGGCCGGCGCTGGCGTCTGCATGATGGCGCTGTAGCTGCCCGGAACGTCCGGCCCCGTATTGACCAGCGCCGGCCACCCGATTTCCTGACTAAGCCCGACAGCGGAAACGAGACCGTTTGCCGTGGTATAGGCTGCGCGCGCTTTGACGGCAACTTCACCGCTAAAGGTTGCGTTCCATTGTGGACCATTTACCGCGCCTATGGTCTTGGCAGTATGCGAGGTCGGAACCGCCGCTGTGAACCACTCGACTTCACCGTTCGGAATTGCCCCGGCAGTATAGTACCAGCTGCCAACACCAGTGCGCTGGACGCCCATGACGCTGCCGGCCGGCTTCAGGATCGCGAGCCCCGAAACAACTGACGACGGGCCGGCTGGAACGGATATCGTTTGCTCGGAAACCAGGCTAAGCGTCCCGTCGCCCTCGAGGTGGGCGAAGACAATATGGGCTGTCCCCGGCACGGCGCCAAATCCAAGCTCCAAGGTCGACAGATATTCATCGGCCGCCGACACCGATCCAGGCCAGAAATAAACGCTGTCGTTGGTAATCAGCGTGCCGCCGACAGAACCAGTGATCGGAACCGGCCCAACGACCCGCGAGCTGATCAGGGCAATTTCCGCCGGTGACGCACGAATGCCCGTATCGACGGCAATCGGGCCTGTCCCGACGCTGTAAAGCCCCATAATGCCGATGCTGACAGTGGTCCAGAAGTACTCGCCGACATCGACATTCCTGCCCAGCACCACCATCGCGGCGGCGCCGGCCAGCCCTGCCGAAGCCGCAAAGCTGAACGTCGGCGCCACTGTGTAGGAGCCCGGCACCGTGATCAGTATCTGCGTCAGCGCTCCGCCCGCCACCACGAAGCGGCCGGCAGCACCCGAACCGGTCCCGCCGGCAAACGCCAGGTCGAACGTGCCGTTGGCGCCGCCCGAGCCTGCCGTGATCGCGCCATTGCCGACGACGCCGAAGCCGATTGCCGCAGCAGTCGTCGGGAAGATGCCCTTGCCGTAGAGCGAAGCGTCGCGTGCAGCCTGAGCGCTGATGACTGCCGCCGCGGCTGCGACGGCATCGGAATTGGTAGCAGCCCGGTCGGCAGTGGTTTGTCCGGCATTCGCGGCGGAAGCGGCGGCACTGGCGGATGCCTGGCCGGCGCTGGCCTCGGCGGCATCCTTCAGCGCCTGGGTTTCATCGCGCAGCGCTTCGATCTCATCGATCGCGTCCGCGATGTCGGGCGGAACGGAGGCGGCGACCGTGATGACATCGGTGCCGATAGCCGGCTCGTCGGCCGTAAACTCAAAGACGCGGTCGGCGTTGGCGGTGCCGATCTGGGTGTGAACGGTCGTGCCCTTCTGCAGGGTCCGAGTAGTGCGGGCGTCGGCGGCACGGAACCAGTCGCCTTCGCTCGCCGTGTAGATGCCGTTCTGCGTCGGGTCGGCCTGGTCCTTGACCAGCACGCGGTCGCCGGCCTGCGCCGGCACGGCGTCGATCGTCTGCAGGCCGTGCAGGAGGATGTTGGCCGTGGTTGCGAGGCGCACGGGTTCGCGTCCGCCGGTCAGGAGACGAACGGCGGCAGTTGCAGGTCGGGACATGAGGTCGCTCCATAAAAAAAGCCCCGCATAAGCGAGGCTGGAAGGGGCTTCGGGTTCAGTGCGGGGCGGCGGGAGACTTAAAGCTACGCGGCCGGACACGGCGCTATCTGGCGCAGCCGGCACGGACGATTTACATTTTGCGGACAGCGAGCAACGCGATTCGGGGCTTACAGCAATCCGCCAATGAGCCTTCTTGTGCCGCCCATGGCGGCCAGCCCGCAGGCCATGCCGGCGCAGTCGGCGACCCAGTCGAGGATATCCATATCGCGCGCTATCAGTTGCGCGCCTTGAAGAAGCTCGATCGCCGCGCCGGTCATGGCGAGGAGCACGACCAGCCTCGTCTTGTGTTCCGGCCAGCCGAGGCTTCCGAGTGCCGCCAACACCGCGAACGCCGCGGCGTGGTTGAGTTTGTCGTGCTGGAAGGTGAAGCCCATGTCCAACTCCTGCAGGAATCGCGCTGGCGAAAGCGCGAGCAGGAGAACACCGGCCAAGGTGAGCAGAAAAACGATCCTTGCCATGGTCGGAAAAGAGTCTGTGCGCAACAAGATAGGGTCAATCCTTCATCTGAAACAGGATGTCTGATCCTGGAGGCACCGCCAATTGGGACCGCTCTGCGGTTATCGACGCCATAAGCCAGCATCGTGACCACAATCAGGCCGCTGGCCGATCGCGGCACGCTCTGCCTGTCTGGTTGCCATCGCCGGCGTGATCCGGTCGAACCGGCTGCCGGCCTGCATCAGCGACGAGCCACGGAGCGCTCATTACATCACCTCGGAAGCAACGGAAGCACGTCTCGTCACGGAACTTGAGGCGTCCGCCCAACATTTCGGCGTAGGCAGGAGTCGCCGGCACGTTGACCGGGATAATGTCCGCGACTGATTTTTCCCGCTCGCGCGGCTTCGACCCACTCTTCCATGGCGCCTATATAGCCGTCTAGGGCATCATAGGGTGTCTTGGCGTAGCGGCAGGTTACATAGGCTGGGGGCACGTCGCCGACGATCACCATGTCCATGACGGTACATCGGTTTGGCCGGCATGAATTTAAAGAGAAAGATATAAATGACGCCATCTATGCAGTATCCAGGATATTCGCCCTTGATGGCCGATACCCAGCTATGGGATTCCAGGTATGCGCGAGCCTCACGACGGGCGCCCTTGAACTCGAAACTGCCACAAGGATTGCCGGGCGGCAGGGCCTTGACACTGCTAAAATCGGGGCTGGCATCGTTCGAGTTTTCCTCCAGGCCGTCTGGGAAATGCGTGACCGCTCGGGTTCGAGACCTGGTTGGCGAAGGTGATCACCGCACGGGTAGCGTCCTTAACTGACGGCGCTTGCCCACAAGCGGCAACCGATCACTCTCGAAGTTCTGGTAATACCCTTTCGTCGAGGAATTTGAGACGGCTATCCAACATTTCGGCGTTGGCTGGGCTAGCCGGCACATTGACCGGGATTAGATCCGCCACCGAGTCCCCTCGTCGCGCAGCTTCGACCCACTCTTCCATGGCGCCGATATATCCATCCAGCGCCTCGTATGGAGTCTTGGCGTCTACAGCCGGCAGATATGTCGGGGGCACATCGCCGACGATTACCCATATCCATGGGTCAACTTCTGGCCTGCCCGGAACAATCTCGAAGAGAAAAATATAGATTATGCCATCGGCACCGTATCCAAGGTACTCCCCCTTGATGTCTGAAACCCAATCATAGAAATCAAGATATTTTCGGGCTTCCAGACGTGCAGCATCAAGCTCTTCATCGCCTGTGCTTTTGTCAGCCGACGGCAAGCGGGTGACGCTAGTCAAGTCGGGTTTGACGTCGCTATAATTTCTCTCGACCACTTGTGTTCCCTTTCATTTCTTGCTTGAGCCATCTTCTTCTTGCCCAGCGAGCATAGTCTCCTGCATCGCTATGGTGTTTAATATGATCTGCTCTCGCACGATGCGTGATGTTTGATACGTGATCTGCCCCCCCCGTCGGCCAGCACTTTCTCGTGAGACACATCCATATTCCGGCCCGTAGCAGGATCCTTCGGCCAAGGCTGTCCGTGCAGCAGTTCCCATTGCCTGCGCAGCGCCTTATTGGTTGTAGTGCGCTTAGTGGGCACGAGGCTGAGATCGTACATCTCAGCCTGTGTCAGGTTCCCTGCGGCGGATGAAGCTCTTGTGGAATTGACGCCATCTTGTGCCAGGTCGACAGGGTCTTCGACGGCAGCCGTGGGTATCGGTGAAGCCTCGTCTGCCTGACCTGCAGCAAATTCAGCATTTGCAGTACGGCCGGTGAGCTTTGCCACCACCTGGCTGCCAACTGCACTGAGTCCCTCGGCAAGGACATTGCCGCCCGCCCCCCAAAGCGCGCCGTTGGCAATCCCCCACGGGACGCTCCCGCCGGTGTTGTAGGCGTATGCCCCGCCATAAGTGCCACCCGCCACACCCCCGACGCCGGTTCGGGCAGCAAGACCGATCAAGCCGTTCTCCGCCGCCGCGCCAACGCTTGCCCGGCCCAGCAAACCGAACAGACCCTTCGCCAGGCCATATCCGCTCAAGCCGGCGCCGAGGGCCTCCGCCGCCCAACCGGCCGAGCCGGCCCGGTCCTCGGCGTCCGCTGTCTCGGCCTGCTCATCTTCAAGAAGGTTCTCGTAGTTTCCGCTCGACCAAACGGAGTCCAGCCCGGCGGAGATCGCGTCCGCACCGTCGGCAGCCGCGCCCTTGGCTGTTAGGCGGCCGACATCCGAGAACGCCAAGCCGAATTGCTGCAGCAGCGGCATGGTGCTGTACTGGGCTCGGGCCGGATGTTCCCCGATCCACGCCAGCCCGTTCTTGAGCACTGCAACCTGGGCTTCCAACAACTCTGGCGCGAGGTTCGGATCTTGGGCGGCCTTGGCTCGCCACTGGGCTTCCGCCGTCAAAGAAAGCTGTTGGGTTGTCGCCTTGCGAGCATCCGGATCGCGAACCGCCAGGACAATCGAACTCAACTCGGCAAGGCGCTTTTCGAACGGCACGCTTTGGTCGATGTATTTCGCCGCCTGCTGGTCAGCTGCGGCCCAGGGCAGCGGCAGTATCCTGTCAAAACCCATCTCTTGCTGGGCCGCGATGGCCCAGGTGATGGCGGCCTCATGATCCTCCGGAGTTGATACCTTGCTCCAGTCCGGAGCCTTGTTCGAGAACAGTTGGCCGACGTAACCGGCGGGATCGGCGCGCCTGGCACCCAGCACCAATTGCGCGGCGCCGGCCCTTATCTCGTATTGCTCGCGCTCTTCCCGCGAGTCGTAGGGGCCGGGTTCAAAATCCCGAATCTGGGCGTGTATCGCCCGGTTCGGGACGGGTCGCATGTCGAAAACCGCGCGGCCGATATCAGCCGTTATGTTGAAGGCTTGGAGGCGCTTGCCGCCATCTTCGGCGCCGTAGACGGCAGTGAAGTCTTCGGCATTCGGTGTCTTGCCAGAATAGCTGCCGGTATTGGCAATGGCAGCCGGGGCGTTCTGCAAGGCGAGGTCGATGTCGGTGCGCGCATCGACCAGGCTTGCGGCAGTCGCTACCTGCGCCTTCCGGCCGAGATCCTGAATCGCGTCCGGCGACAGGTCGGCCATCCAGGGTCCTGCGGCAGCCCAGGCCGTATTTCCGACAGGCCCCATGGAACCCGTGCGGATAGGTGTTTTGTCGGATGGAAGGCCACTTGCGGGCGCTTCGCGCGTCGCCAGCACGCTGGACCCACTCGCCCGAGGTCCGCCCACAGCCTCGATAGTATCGTCCTTAGTCCTGCCGTCCGTTGAGACCGGCCCTCCCCCCAGCATCCCGGCGGCGCGCTTCGGATCTTGCGCGATCATCGCCTGGACGAGCGCCTTTGCCGTGTTGCTGCGCCAGGCAGCTTCGGCCGCTTGCCTGGCGAGTGGGTTGCCCATCTTGCCGATCAGCCCGAGCCCGCTCTGCCTGATCGCCTCGAACGTGCCGCTATCGTCCGGGTCGCCCTGCGCGATGGCGATTGTGTAGCCGTCCTCGACCTTACTCCACTCGGCCTGCTCATAGTTCTGGCGCCGCGCGTGCTGCTGCGCGGCCATGCGCGCCGAGCCGGCGAGCCGCAAAGCCTGCTTTTGTGCGAGGAAATTGGCGCGTTCGCTCTCCGGCACTTTCGCCGCGGTGTCGTCGAAGATCTGGTCGAACACGCCGGGCTTGACGACGCTATCGCTGCGCGGATCGAGCTGGCCATACATGAAGTCGTGCAGGCCGCTGCCGTCGGCCGGCGCGGTCTGCACCGCCACGGCCTCGGCGTGGGCGATGCGTGCGTTGAGCTCGCGGCCGATAATGTCGGCGTCGAACGCATCCTGCTGCTGCTTCTGCTGCCGAAAGCGTTCGGCTATCGCCGACAGCTCGTCGCCAAAGCCTTGCATGGCGGCGCCCACCGGCGAGCCGTTGGGATAGGAAACCACGTTGCCGCTATCGAAGCGGCGCTGGGCAAGCTGGAGGGGGATGGTGGCCATCAGTAGAGGCCTCCGCCCGGCGCCGGCGGGAAGGCGCTTCTGCCGAACGTCACCGCCTTGGCCGGGTCGTAGAGGCCGGAAAGGCCCGACACGAGGTTGCCGCCGGCCTTGAAGATCGAGGCGCCCCCCGCCTGCTTGCCGGAAAAACGCGCGATCGCCGCCTGCGTGGCGAGACTGTCCTGGCGCAGCTGCGAGCCGTACTGGATCGCCTTGAGGTCGAGCTGGCCCTGCCTGGCATTGGCGGCCAGCACCTCGGTCGGCGAGCCTGATATGCCAACGCCCGATGCGCCAGCCTGGGCACGCGCCTGCGCCTGCAGCAGGTCCTGCTTGTGGCGCTCCTGGCCCTGCTCGAAGGCCGAGCTTTGGGCGTCGGCCCGCGCCTGCTGTTCATAGGCTTTGGCCTGGTAGTCGGCCATTTGCTTGGACTGCTGGCCTTCCGCCAGCGCGCCGCCGACGGAAAGGGCCGTGCCGATAAGAGCTAGTGTGCACATGGTCAGCCTCGTTCGCCGGCGGGAATGAATTTGCTTTTGATGCCTTCGACCGGTGCGCCGATCGCAGGGCGCCGGTCGAGCACGCCGCCTGGGCTGAGGAAGGACAAAAGCAGCCTGTCGGCCTGGATCGCCGGGCGGCTGAGACGGGATGGCGCGGCGGCCCGCGCGCCGGCCATGGCGGCGCGGCGGATGGTGGTCAGGTTGACTTTGAAGTCAGCACCGCCGTCGGTGTCGAACAGGCCGTTGGCGGTGGTGATGGCGCGGTTCAAGGCATCGGCCGCGAACAGTTCCTGGCGCAGCTGTTCGATCAGCCAGTGGACCATGCGCCAGCGCTCGCCGAGAGCCTCGGCCTTTGTCCTGACCTCGTCGCCGGGCGCGGGCGTATCGGCGCGCGGTTCGGCGGGGGGTTCGTCCAAGGGGGCGTCGACGCGACGTTTTTCCGCGTCCTCGATGGCTTTCTCGACGAGCGCAATTGCAGCGTTGCAGTCGTCTAATGCGGCACGCGCCGCCGCCAGGTCGCCCTCGCCGAAGATCGCGCGATCCTCGGCCTGTTGCAGCTCCTGCTTGCGGGCGATCGCCTCGTTGAGGTCGGTGTCGAGCAAGGCGATGACGGCGGCGAAATGGGCAGCCGTCGGCGCCCTGCCGAGTTGCTCGGCATGGGGGATTTGGGTCACGGGATGAGTTCCTTTGTTGGGGAGGCGATGGAGGACGGAGCGGGTAATCTCCCCCCTCGAGGGGGATGCCGAGCTGTGGCAAAGAGGGCAGGCCAGAGGGGGTCGCCTCGCGTGGAGCGCCGGCGTTCTCGCCCGCGATGGAGGCGATAGGAGGCCGCGTCAGGACGAACCGACCCCCTCTGTCGCCTTCGGCGACATCTCCCCCTCAAGGGGGAAAGATTGGCAGTTTCAGCTAAGGCTCGGCATCGAACACCGGCGTCATCGCCCTGATCGTGCACGGCGTCGGATTGGTGTGGCGGATCTTCACCCTGCCCTGCCCTTCCCACGAATCGTCGATTGGCACCTCGACATTGCCGGTGAACAATGTCGCCATGCCGTCGGGAGCAACCACGGACGGGACGCGAACCTGCTCCCAGCGGCCGCGGATGAACGACTGGACCTGGAGCCCGGTGGTGTCGGTTTCCAGCAGCGATAGAATGACCTTGGCGACCTTCTTGCGGCGGCCGACAATCGAACCATCGCGGCCGCCGACGTCGAGCTCCAGCGTGTTGGCTTCGGACTGGTAGGCGAGCCCGACCTGCCATTTGGCGGCGGTGGCGCCACCGGGCAGCATCACCTGGCCGGAAGCAACCGTAAGCCCTTTATAGACCTTGCCGCCGGCCAGCACGTCGACCGGCTGGTCTTCGAGATGATCGAGGCCGGAGACGACGTTGACGGCGGCGCCCGAATAGGTCAGCCCGCAGTCGATCTCGAATGCGTCCTCGACCGCGCCATACTCGAATGGCACCGTCTTGATCTCGATATAGCGCCTGGTCGCGCCGCCGATCGTACGCTTGACGATCAGCCAGAGATCGTCGTTGCCGCCCTGGCCGGGCGTTACCACGGCACTCTCGACAATGGCCCAGCCCGATCCGGCAAAGCTTCCGGCGATCTGGTGGATGTGCATGCCGCGAACGTCTTGCGACGGCTGATGGGTGTAGCCGCCGAGTTCTCCATCCCCGAGCGGGAACCAGAGCAGCGGGTCCGGGTCGGTCTGGAAGGCGAGTTCGATCACGCCTTTCTTCGCAATGTGCTCTGATATCTGACCGACATCGTCGGAGGTGAAGCGGCCGGTGGCGTTTTGCGTCAGCTCGGCGATCGATTTCCGGGAGCGGGTCACATAGAGGAACGACTGCCCCGCATCGACAGGACGCAGCGGGGCACAGCCGAAAGTCCGCGACCGGCGGTTCTTGAACGAGGACGGCGTCAGCGCCTCGTCGATGCCGGAGCCCGACAGCGCCCTCACACCGCCAAGCGTTCCGATGATCAACGCACCGTCCGATTCCGCCACCCACGTAATATCATTGGCCTGACCGCCACCTGCCTGCACGAACTCCAGCGCGTCGGTGTCTTTCTCGCCGGTGGCGAAGTTGTCGAAATCGCCGGTTTGCGAGGCATAGACCGAGAATTTTCGGCTGAACGCCAGACGCTCCTCGTAAAGCGAACCGCTCTGGACGTACTTGCCGGGCACGAACGTGCCGAGACGCCAGCGGGTGATCGGGCTAAGATCGGGCAGAGCGTGCCCGTACAACTGGATCGTGACCACCGTCGTGCTGGTCCGGGCAATGACCTTGGCCCAGCGCCAGAAGCCATCCGCGCCAAGCAGCCGAATGGCGCGGCCGACATCGCTGGTCTGGAAGCCAGTACCGTCGTTGATGCCGACGATCGAGGAGGCCGAGAGATCAAATGGCGTTTGCGACGGCGCGTATTCGTGCAGGGCCAGTTCGGCGATAGCGGTTCCGTCGCTGCCGCCACCTGAAAACAGCAGCTGATAATATTCGTAGGCAACCGTGTTGTTGAAGCCGTCGAAGAAGCGGGTTTCCGACTTGGACCAGCCGGTCTCTCCGTCCCGGCTGTCGAGCGTCGTCCAGTCGGTGCCGTTGTGCGAGGCCTGGAATTGCCACTGGGTTGGCGATGCAGTGTCTGAGTGATCATTCGTCGCGGTAATCCAGTAGGCGTCGACTGCCTTGGCCCCGCCGCCGCCGAACTGGTAGCGCAGATACCCGCTCGGAAATCCCGCTATGTTCTCCCCCTTCTGCTTATCGCCGTCGAAAACCTGCCACACGTCGGATGAGCCGTTGCTGTTGCTGACCGTGCCGCTTGGCAGCGTATTCGAGGCCATAACCGGCATGGCGTTGCCGGTTGCGGCCGGTGTCAACGTCGTGGCGGTGGTGTTGATCTTGTCGTATGGGCCGTCGAGAAAGACGAAATCGGCGAGCGTCCAAGTCGTGTGGGCGGTGCGCGTCAGCACTTTGACCGGATGAGCCTTGTGGGTGATCCACATCTGGTCTGCCGACTGGACGAATTGCAGGTCGAAGAGATCGGCCTCGAGATAAGGCGAAACGACTTCGACCGTGCCGACACGGGCGCCATAGGCATAGACGCGGATGTAGAGATCGCCGAATTCGAGCGCATAGGCCTGGTCGGCCGAGAAGATGAACGGATCAGCCGTGTCGCCTTTGACGGAGCCTTCACCTCCGCGCAAAAATAGGTGCCGCCGCGCTTCCTGATGCCGCCATGCGGCAGCGTGACGAAATTGGTGCATTTCGACAGCGCCGCCCGGTAAAGATCGAGCGAGGCGCGAGCATGCAAGCGGGGAGAAATCTCGCCGCGGATGAAAGCGTCCTGGACCGGATAGAGCGTGGTCATCGGCCGACGAACCTGTTGTCGCCGCGCTGGAAAGCCCAGGACATCGTGGAAAATCTGCCGCCGCGCTGGATGGCATTGGCCGAATAGGCTGCATCCAGCGCCCTGTCATAGGCGTTGCGGGCGACCTCGATCATGCCGGCCTTGTGGGTCAAGGGATGCGCGATCTTGACGGCGAGCGCTGCAACCAGCACTTCGCTGAACAGCGCGTCCCAGTCGTTGGGGTCCGTAAGATTGGCGACATAGCGGATGACGCGCGGCCCGGCCTGATCGGAATAGATCAGCCCGGCCTCCTGCCGCCACGAGAGCTGCACGCCGTCCGGGTCGCCATTGAGGGTCAGCGGCAACGGCCGCAGGCAGTCGGCGGGAAGCTCGTAGGCGACGTTCAGCGTGCCAGCGCTGCTGCCGGTATCGAACCCTGCGACCGAGGCCGTCAGGATGGCGAAGACGAAGGCATGCTTGGTCAGTTCGGCTTCCCGCGTCAGGTCGAAGTGCAGATTGAGCAGGCGCGCCGCCTTGCCGTCCTGGTCGAGGCTGTCGATCGGCGCCTCATCGAGTACCGCTAGCGCCATGTTGGCGATGTCGAGCGGGGTGATGGCCATGGCGTCAGGCCTCCGTCAGCATGGTGGATCGGGCAGAACAAGGCATGGTGCCTCCATGGCAAAAAGCCGCTTCGAAGCGGCTGGGGATTTTTTGTGATTTGTGGCTTGGGCGGAACGTCGCACGTCTCGTGCGTGGCGCCGTCACGATGCCAACCCGTCAGGAAACGGTGGCACGCGCTGCGTGATCCGTCTTTTATACCTTCGAGCAAAGGAGACGGTGATGCTTTGGCTATTGCAGTTTCACGACACCGCCGCGCAACGCGGCGATGTCTTGCCTGGATTCCGGCAATGTCAGCCGATGCCTGCGCCGGTCGAGATCCTCTGCCCTGTTTCGGCTGACTTGACAAAGGCGCTTAATTTCATCCTTCCGGCACCTCCCGCCAAAGCCAAGCCCCTGTCCAGGGCATCCTGAAGACTTGGCGTGTAGTAGGCGGTGTCTTCCAGACCGCTGAAGAAGTTTATGCGATGAACTTCCCCCTTCTTGCTCATGACAATGCCCGCTTTTCGGAGCACTTCCTGAACTGTTTTGTACTTCATGTTCATGATTACCTCCCCTGCCAAGACAAGGCAGCATCGCCCTTTCTTGTAACTGTTTGGTGCCGTCGATTGACCGAAGGGCAACACGAATAATGTGGTGGACCCCAAAATTCGTATCACTCAGGTGCAGCGCAGCGGATGAACTTGGGATTCGCCACATTCGCCGACCTGCCGTCCAGAAGAGGCGGGACGTCTGATGCCCGCCCCTTCCGGCCCGATCAGGCCTCGGTCGTCTTCAGGGCGATGAACGTCATGTGCTTGACGCTCGACGCCGTGCGGTCCCAGTTCGCCGCCAGCGCCAGCTCGGCATCGGTGGCGAATTCGCCGGCCGAAGCCGCATCGAGGAAGCGGGTGCCCGGCACATGCGGCACGAAATGCCGGCGGCCGACCATTTCGGTGACGCCACCGCCATGGCCCTGCCGCGGCTTGCGGTCGAACTCGAGCGGCCCGCCTTCGGTGTTGACCGGCAGCTCGTTCCACAGGATCGCCTTGTCCTTGAACATGAACGAGGTGTAGACGCCCGCGGCAACCGGAATGTCGTCGTCGACGACGGCCCTGAGCCCCATGTAATAGGGGATCAGCGGCCCGCCCTGCTCGGACGACGGCACATAGTCGATGAGGTCGGCGAGTTTCAGCGCCTTCATCTGCTTGGAGTGCATCCAGATCGTCTTGAACTTGTCGGCACGGTCGCCCATCAGATAGGCGGCTTCGATGATATCGGTGTCGACGATGGAGGCACCGGTGACGCGCACCAGGTCGCCGCCGTCATTGGCGATGTTGTCGGCCAGCACCCCTTTCAGGATGCCGAGCAGGGTCAGCTTGTTGGCGCGCTGCCAGTAGTCGGTCTGGCGGCGCACGATCAGCTTCTGCGGGTCGTCGCCGGCCAGGATCGAGGTCAGGTCGGGAATGCCCCACGCCTGGGCGCGGACATTGCGGGCAGCGACTTCGCGGCGCGCGCCGATCTTCTTCATCTCGATCGAGTCCGCGGGATCGTCATTGACCGGCTCTGACGGATCATTGCCGAGGTCCTTCCAGCCGGGCATGTCGACGGAACGCCCGCCCATGGAAAGCTTCGAGGCGATGGCCGGGTCGGAAAACAGGATCCCGGCCTGGTAGATGTCGAGCGACTGGACGTGCTCCTCGAACGAATATTGCGCATAGACGGACGGAACGATCGCGTCCGCGATACGGGTATAGGCGTCTGCCATTTTTGTCTTCCTTTGGGGTTGGTGTGCTGCGGCTAACGAGGATTATTGGGCATCCACAGATCGGGGTTTTCGCCGGCCTCGCGTGCCAGCCGCCGGGCGCGGGCGGGGTCGCTTTTGACGAGGGCTGAGATATCAGTCAGGTTGCGCTCGCCGGCGGCATTGCGCTTGAAGGGATTGCCTCCACTCAAGGTCGCGCCGCCGTCGATCGTATCTTCGCGGAACATCGCCTCGCCGATGGCGTGGAACGCCTTGGCGATCTGCGGGTCGGTCAAGGCGCCATCCGGCAGAAGGATACCCTTCGCCTTGTAGGCATTGACCAGGCCGAGCTTCTTCATCGCCCGGTTCGCGACCTCGAGCTTCTGGCGAAAGCCAGCGCTGTCGGTCGGTCCCCAATCGCGCACGAGATCGTCGTGGGTGGTCTCGACCGAGCGGGCAAGGGCGATTTGCTGCGCCTTGGCCTGCTCGGCCATATAGCCGACGAAGCGGTCGTGATAGGCCTGCGCGACCTTCGGCGTGGCGCCGGCTTCGACCGCCCAGGCCTTGGAGGCATTGGCGAGCTCGTCCGAATACGCGAAGTCTTCGGGGAGCCCGTCGGGGCGCCGGTACTCGACCTTGTCGGGCGATGTGAGCGGACGCATCGCCTCGGGCAAGCGGGCATGGAACCTGTCCCAGTCTTCCCGAGATGCATCCGCGGCGGGAACGCGCAGGCTCTCACCCTGCTGCCGCTCCAGCTCCGCATAAGAGGTGAAAACCCGATCGAGGCTTTCAGGCTTGGTCCAGCCCTTGGTTTCAGCGAGCTTGCGGTTGCCTTCGGAAAGACCGTCAAACCAACTTTTGGCCGTAGGCGGGGCGGACCCATTGTCCCCGTTGGCCGGTGGCCGTGCAAGGTTGCCCGCCGGTGGCGCCGCCACCACGGACCCGGCTGCCAGATCTGTCATGAGAAGATTCCTTTGCTTGGGTTTCAATAAGGTGCCGGCCGGTTCAGCCTGCTTGAAGCTTGCCAGTCCGGAGCCGCCGCGCGAAAAGGGCGTATGACCGGAAAGAACGAGGCCGCAGATTTCACCTTCGATGGCTCGAACATGTTCGAGCCGCTCCTGCTGGCCGATCCGTCATTCCGTAGGGAATGGGACAAATTCCAGGATGAGTGGCGCAATGAGACGGAAGAACCGCTGTATCTTGCCTTGTCTGAGCTGGCACTCCACCTGATCCACAATCTCGAGCTTGGAGAGACAGATCGCTTCGGCGACATTTTCGATGTCGTCGAGCGCTGGATCGTCGAAGGCAACCGCTACGTCCGGGAAGCCGCTATCGTCGGGCTGCTCGAGGATCTGCAGAACGCGAACCTGCATCGCAGCACGCAGCCCGATCACGTCAAGCCATGGCTGCGGCCACAGTCCGCAATTTGGTGGACGAAACTGAACGCATTCTGGTCCGACGGAACGCCGTCGGTCTAAGCCAATCGGCAATACCGGGCTCAGGCATTATCCCCCCAGTTCTCCCACAGCAGCGTGATGGTGCCGGCAACGGCAATCGTGCCGTCGGCGTCGATATCCGTGCCGGTCGCAAACGCCAGGTTGAGATAGAGGTCGACCGGCGTTACCGTGCCGTCGAGCGTCAAAGCTGCGGCAATATCTGCGGCCGATCCGCTCGACAGCGCAGCACCCGCGCCATCCAGCGTGCGGCCGGTCGCGGCCAGCACGTTCACCATGGTACCGGCGAGCGCAGCACTCGACGCCGCCGTCGAGCCGAGCGACCAGGTCAGCGCGGCATTGTCGTTGATGGTCAAAGCGCGGGGCGTCAACACGGCGAACTGCAACCTTGCCGTGCCGCCCTTGATCCGCACCTTGCCGTCGAGGAAATCGAACAGCTTCTGGCTGGCATAGGCCAGCGCATCTGCTACTGGCACCGGCATGGCATTGAACGAAAAGACCGTGCGGTAGGCGCCGCCCTGCCCGATTGTCCTCGCGGAAAGCCCGACCTTGGGCGGGGCAAGGCCGGCTTCTCTGGCGGCGGCACGTGAAAGCGTCCGGGGAAGACCTCGGGTCATCTGGTTTCTCCATTCTTGGAATTTTTCGGGGATTGAAAAAGGCAGCGGCTGGACCGCCGCACCCAAAAACTGAGGCAAAATCCTCATGGACATTTGGGGCAGCTATGTGTATCTATACACAACATGAAGAGCGCCGATGTCATTCACAGGCTGTTGGCGGATGGCTGGTACGAAGTGGCTCGAAAAGGAAGTCATGCCCAGTTCAAGCACAAGGCCAAGCCGGGCCGGGTAACAGTACCGCATCCCAAGCGCGACATCCCGATCGGCACTCTGAAGAGCATTGAAAAACAATCCGGCGTGAAGCTGAGGTAGAGAAATGCGCAACTACATCGGACTGATCCACAAGCAAGCGGACAGCGACTTCGGCGTCTCCTTTCCCGATTTTCCGGGCCTGGTGACAGCCGGCGTCAGCCTGGATGATGCCCGCGCCATGGCCGAGGAAGCACTGGCCTTTCATGTCGAGGGGCTGGTCGAGGATGGCGAGGCCATTCCAGAGCCGTCGTCCCTGGAGGAAGTAATGTCGGACAAGGACAATCTGAGCGGTGTCGCCATCCTGGTTCCCTTGAAAGCCGAAGCGGCGAAGGTCGTGCGTGTCAATGTCACCATTCCGGAAGATGTCCTCGATCAGATCGATCGATATGCGGAGCGCCACGGCTACAGCCGATCCGGATTTCTGGCCGCCGCGGCGAAAAAGGTGATGCAGATCGAGGCAGCGTAGCGCCCTCGAAGGTCGACTTGAGATGAAGCTCTGTGGTCTTGTTCGGTTACATTTCTTTCCGGAACGGAGCTGTCAGACAAAAACAACCATGTCTCATTTCGTGACAAAGGGTGCCTATGTTCCGCCGCAAATGCGACCGCATTTGGCGAAATCAGCCAGCGTATTAGTTCATAGGCTTCAAGGGAGTACCAGATGATGACCATGTACAAAGCCATTGCCGCCATGCTTGTGACTGCCGCATTGGCAGGCTGCGCGCAGACCGAAGCACAACAGAGAACCAGCACGGGCGCGCTGCTCGGTGCGGGCGCCGGCGCTCTCGCCGGCCAGGCGATCGGCGGCAACACCAAGAGCACGGTCATCGGCGCGGGCGCCGGCGCCCTTCTGGGTGCCGTGGTTGGCAACGCCACCACCCCGCAGCCGCGCGGCGAACAGCTTTGCCGCTATCAGGATCGCAACAGCGGCCGCATCTACACCGCGCCCTGCGACGACCGCTACTACAACGGCGACTATTGATTGGTCCCCTTCTCCCCGTTCTATGGGGAGAAAGCTCTGAAATGCCGGCACCGCCCCTCACCTGCCTGCCGGCATCCTCTCCCCGTAAAACGCGGAGAGGGGCGCAGCGTCAGCCTCGCGCATCCGTTTCCCTGACGATTTGGTCCTTCCGCTGATTAAACGTCGGCGCTATCGTCGGCTATCCAAAGGGGGCGACGATGCGATTTTTGATGACCTCACTGCTGGCTGTTTGTTCGGTTGCCGCACACGCCAGACAGGCTGTCAGTGTTGAGCGGATTGGCGATTGCCTGGTCTTGCCGACGGCCGCTGTCGACAATCACGTCAAAGCCACTTTCGAGGTGACACTGGACAAGGCCGGCAAGGTCGAGTCGGTCACCGTTGTATCCTATGATCCACGTTCAGAGGCGGCGGCGGAAGCGGCCCAGCAACTTACGAAATCGATCCAGAGGTGTTGGCCGCCAGGCGTCAAAACCAGCCCGTTGCGACTCACCTTAGATTTGAGCAAGACTTAGCCACAGGGTCCTTCACCACCCTACCTCCCCTCCAGCCTCGCCGCCTTCTCCAGTGCCGCCAGTTGCGCTTCGTCCAGCGTCAGGAACCCCATGATGTGCTGCACCACCTCGGCGCGGGCGTTGCTCAGCGCGCTGTGCAGCTCGAAGCCGTTCGGAGTTTTCGTCTTGGCCAGCCACTCGCCATAGGATGGCCGGCGATAATAGCCGGTCGCGGCCGTCAGGTCGGCCAGCACCATTTCGCCGTCCTGGCCTGAGAACACTCTGAGATAGGCTTGGCCAGCGCATCCCGCGCCTTGGCCGGGCCGCCGGCCTGGCTGGAATGGGCGAAGCGTTTGCCGCTCATGCGCGCTGCCCGCCCGAAGCATCTTGCACACCCTGCGGCATCAGCCCGCCGAGCCCATCGAGCAGGCCGCTGTCGCGCGCCTGCACTGCGGCGGGCACGGCATCCCTGGCGACCTTGCCGGCGGTGGCGACCGCCGCCATGCCGGCCTGCGCCTGCTGCGCCTTGGCTCTGGCATCGCGAATGCCCGCCACCTCGTCCTGTCGGCGGAAGATGCGCTGTGGGCTGCGGCCGGCGCTCTGCACGATCTTCAGCGCCTCGTCGCCGTCGATATTGTCCATCACGCCGGGATCGAACTGCGCCATCTGCATGGCGGTGGTGACAACCTGGATAGTGTCGCGCGCCTCGGCCGAACGGCGCAGCACGTCGAGCGGGCCGGTGAAGGTCGGCCGCAGCGCCTTGCCGGCAAGGCTCGCCGGCGGCAGGAAGCGGCTGTCTTCCTCGTACAATCCCTTGTCTTCCAGAATACCCAGCTCGCGGTCGAGATTGCTGGCAAAGCCGGCCTGGATGATCGAGCCGGACGGCCCGAGCAGCGCGCCCTTTTCCTCCTGCCGGATCAAGGCTTCGGTCGCCGTCATCTGCGGATTCTGCACCAGCGTCTGGAACAGATTGACGAACATCATGTCGCGGATCTCCTCGGCCCGGCTGTCGGCATAATTGAACGCATAGGTCGGGTTCTGGCCGGTGGCGATCGGCGCGATCAGCGGCCGGCCGGCATCGTCGATGAGGCCGGGATAGTTCTCGCCGGGATTGAGCACCGGCACGTAATCGAGCCGTGCTTTGGACGCGGTCGCCGGATCAGTGATCTGCTGAAGGGCGCGCAGCCCGGAGCGCCGCACGGCGTTCTCCTCGCGAACCGTGGTCAGCGCCTCGATGGTCGGCGAGATGCCGTAGGGATCGCCCTCGTAGCGGCGCCAGTTGAAGCACGACACCGGGAAGGAGCGGAAGCCGCTTTCCCTGACGATCACCTCCTCGTCCTCGATGACGTGATAGGAAGCGAACGCCGTATCGAGATACTGGTAGGAGCCGCTCAAGCTGTACATCTTGCGTTCGTCGCGCGGCTGGATGCACTGGATCAGCGAGATCTTGGTCTCGCATTTCGAGGCATCGTCGACCAGCACCTTTATCCGCGCCGGCAGTCTGTCATAGCCGAGCAGCTGCGCTGCCTGTCTTGCAGTGCGCTCGTAGCGGCGGTGAAAAATGTCGACCTGGCCCCAGCGGTTGCGGCTGAGATAGCCTTCCACCACTGGGATCGAGGCATAGCGGATCAGCGTGCCGCCAAAACCCTCCTCGGCATAGAGATAGGCCGGGCCGTAGCGCACGACATTGCGCAGGCAGGCCTGCGTTGCCGGCACGAAATTCGAATTGGCGGAATAGCGCAGCGAAAACAGGAAATCGCGCAGCGCTTCCGCCCATTCCTTTTCCTCGTCGGTCTCCTCGTCGTTGATTGCCGCGGTCGACAGCCCATGCCATTTCTCCGACTGCGGGATGATCAGGCTTTCCAGCCCGGCGGCCAGCCGGTTGGCGGCCGAGTTGATGGTGTTGGCGTAGACGCGGGCACCGCGCCGCTCCTGCCGCTCGGCCTGCGAGTCCGCGCCGGCCTGGCGGCGGCCGCTCCACATGTCGGGCGCATCGGGGTCGCAGAATTCGGACACCGCCTCCCAGACATGCTCGTACTGGCTGCGCTCGCTCTCCAGTTCTGCCTGTCGCGCCAGGATATCGCGGGCACGGGAATCGCTCATGGTCAGCCTCGCTTGATGAACTCAGTTGGAAAAAAGAAATGGCGGGGACGCCGAAGCTGCCAATCTCCCCCAAGTGGGGGAGATGTCCGGCAGGACAGAGGGGGTCGTCTCGCGTGGATCGGCCCTGTCGCCTTCGGCGACATCTCCCCCCTCAGTGGGGGAGATTGGAAGCGCCTTATTCCGCCGGCGTCGTCTCCAGCGCGGCTTTGCGCCCAAAGCGCTGCACCACGAAACGGCCCATCTTCTGGCCGGGAACTTCGATCAGCATGTAGGTGATCCAGGACAGCAGGCAGACCACCGGCAAGACGACGACAACAACGACCGCAAAGCGCAGCGGCGCCGACAAATCGTGGCCGAACTGGGTGATGACCAGGGCCGCGACCGGCTGGAGAACCAGCAGATGGATCAAATAGATGCTGAAGGAAAGCTCACCCATCAAATGAAAGAACCTGTTGGCGAGCGTCATGGCGATGTTTCTGGCCACGATGCCCGCCATCCCCGGCAGCATCCGGTAGAGAACCAGGGCAAAGAAACCCAGTACGAGCGCCTCCCGCATCAAAAGCTTGCCCAGCCCATAGCCGCCGCCAAAGGGCAGCGCTGCCAGCAGCATGGCCAATGCCAGATGCACGAAGGGCCGCTTTTGCCTTTGGTGGACGACGCCCGCCAGCAGCATCCCGCACAAAAAAATCTGCATCTTCAGCGGCAGGAACGACGGCATCGGAAAATGCACCGACAATTGCCCCATCAAGAACACGATCGCGCTGGCGGTCGCGGCGACCACGATGGCCGCCCATATCCAGTCAAGCCTGCGAACCAGCAGCATGATGGCCGGGAACAGTGCGTAGAACTGCATCTCCAGCCCGAGGCTCCAGTCCGGCAGCGGTGTGCGATAGGCGAAATTCGGCACCAGGCCGAACAGGAACAGCAGATGGGCGCCGATATTCTTCAGGCCGCTGTCGAGATAGCGCTCGGGCGCCTGCGGCGACCTCAGCAGGAACTCGTCGATGACCATTCTCGACCCGTAGAGATAGGGGCCAAGCGCCAACGCAACGAAAAGCATGACGTAGAACAGCGGCGCGATTCTGAAATAGCGGCGGGTCCAGAATTTCAGCCAGGTTTCCGGTCTTTGCCAGGGCTCCTTGTCCTGGCGCAGTTGGTAGTGGAACACCATCAGGAAGCCGGACAGCATGATGAAGAGATCGACGCCAAGATCCGGCTCGCCGATGATGGGAACATGCCAGCCGGTCAAAAGCAGGCAGTGCCCGATCAGCACCCAGATCGCGGCAAGCGCCCGAAGCCCGTCCAGGCACTCGATGCGCGATGACCGGGCTTCTGTCATGCCGGACTCCTCGATGGCCATGTTGCAATGCAGCATGGCGGCTAAGGGAGGAATGTCAACCGTGCCGAAAGAACACGAATTGCTCTCGGTTGTTACCGGAAACGCCGAAGCTGCCGATCTCCCCCTCGTGGGGGAGATGGCCGGCAGGCCAGAGGGGGGCGCTGTCCCGCCGACTTGCCGATCAAACGCAACAACGAGGCTCGGTTCGCTGCCGGCAGGGCACAATCAAAGGCTGGCGTTCCTTCGCGCCCCCTCTGCCCTGCCGGGCATCTCCTCCACGGGGAGATTGGCGGCGTCACCCGCTTCGCTTCTTCAACAACCGCGCGTGCCGGCGCCAATACCACCAGGCCAGCACCCGGTTGCGGAACACTCTTCTCATCGCACCCATGTCAAACCCCCAGCAGCACGCGGCGCTGGCCGGTCAGATCGCGGGGCGACAAATCGGTCTTCACGGTTCCTGCAGTGCCATCATTGGCCGCAAGCTGGGCGCGCAAGGCTGCCTCGCGCGCCTGCACGTCCTTGTCGGCAATGGTCGGTGTCTTTGGCAACGGCTTCAGCGCCGGCGGTTTTTGAAAAAGGCACATGGTTTTCTCCGAAGTGAGAGATTCTTGTCCAGTCGTAGAGCAGAAAATCCTCGCCGTTCCGGCCGTAACCGGGCAGGCGGCAGCGTTGCGTCGCGCCCAGCCGGGCAAGCCAGCGCAGCGCCAATTCGTTGGTGGCCAGCGCCCGCGCCTCGACCCGCCAGGCGCCGCGGGCGGCGACTTCGGGTCCGAGCACGGCGTGAAAGAATTCCGTGATCCCAGGCACGCAGCGCGTCATGCGGCGCGTGCCCCAGCTCCAGGCGATCCATAAGCCGCCGCGCTGTTCGGCGGCGCCGAAGCCGGCCTCCGCATTGCCGTTTAGCTCGGCGACGTAGGCAAAACCCTGCAGCGCCGTCAGCGCCAGCAGCGCCGGCGACCAGTCGTCGAACTGGCAGTCGATCTCGGCCCGGTCCTCGGGCCGGAGGTTGGCAGCGATGTAGGAGAGATCGCGCAAGGTGGCGGGAATGATGCGGAGGGTCATGCTCGGCGAACCTTACCGTCCACTGCGGCGCTAGAAGGCGGCGGTCGACCTTGCATGCGGTCCAGCATTTCAATCAGCCCGGACTCGACCGAGCCGGCGAACTGGGTGCCAAGCCTCTATTTGTAAGCCACCGCTGCACTGGCAGGTCCGGCCAGCGGAATAATCTCGCAGCGGCTAAACCCCGCTTCTTTGCACCACTCGGTGAACTGGGCGCCGGTGAAGTCGAACGCCTCGCCAAATTCGATCAGCATGTTCAGCGACATCATGAGCCCGAAACCGTTCTGCCTGCGCTCATCGTCGATGATGTTCTCAATGGCGACCAGCGCGCCGCCGGCCGGCAACGCACGGTAGGCCTTGGCGATCAGCATCTTCTTGTTCTCTAGGTTCCAGTCGTGAAGAATCATTCCCATCGTTATGATATCCGCGGTGGGAAATTCGTCCGCGAAGAAGTCGATCGTCTCGGCGACGACCCGGCCGCCGAGATTGCGCTCCCTTAGGCGCCGTTCGGCGATCGGCTGCACATCGGCGAGATCGCACGTCCGGCATTGCATGTGCGGATGCCGCGCCGCGACGATGGCCGAAAGCTGCCCGGTTGCACCGCCAATATCGGCCAGCATCTTGTATTTGGAAAAGTCGAATTTCTCGGCGAACGCCATGAAATTGCCCATCGAAATGCCGCTCATCGCGTCCATGAACTGCTCCAGGCGCGCCGGGTCCGCATAGAGCTCGCCGAACATCGACTTGCCTGTCTCCTTGATCTCGTTCTGAGGCTTTCCGGTTTGCAATGCCAATGTGAGATCGCCCCAGAACCGATACAGGCGTGCGTTCGCCATCTCAAGGATTCCACCGATGTATTGGGGGCTCCGCTTGACCAGGAACAGCGCGGTCGATGGCGTATTGCCGTATTTGCCGGTTTCACCGGCGCCGTCCCTCTGCAGCAATCCGAGCGCGACGAGGGTGTCGAGAAAATCATACGTTGCGCGCGGATGCAGCCCCATCGCGCCTTGCAGTTCGAGGCCCGTTTTGGGCCCGTCCGCAAGCAGCGAGAAGAGTCCCAGTTCCACGGCGCTCAACAATGTCTTGGCTGGCCAGAACCCAAAGCCAATTTGCAGTATGTGGTCTGGAGAAATTCCGTTTTGCATCTGATCCTCCCCTATCGGCGAACGCCCCCGTGAGGCCACGCCGATGCGTCCCTTGAGCGGGATCATTCGATGCTACACCACGTCCACGGAC
This sequence comes from Mesorhizobium sp. M0244, assembly GCF_040321795.1. Lineage (NCBI taxonomy): Bacteria > Pseudomonadati > Pseudomonadota > Alphaproteobacteria > Hyphomicrobiales > Phyllobacteriaceae > Mesorhizobium > Mesorhizobium sp. M0244. The sequence continues at coordinate 49,144 of NZ_JAMYSE010000022.1, forward strand.
GTTCACTACAGTTTTCCAATCGGAGCCGGAGCGCATTGCCTCCCTCCCCGATTTTCCTCACCGAAACGCCCCCAGCGGATCGGCCTGCCCGGCCTTGCGCCGCGCGGCCTTGAACACCGCCGGGTCGACCTGCGCCTCCCTCAGCATCATCACGCCGTAGCGGGTGGCCGCCATCAGATCGTCGCGCAATTTCACCACCTGGCCATCCCTGCGGTGATAGAGCCGGAACTCCTCGAACCAGGGCAAAAGCGTCGAAAACACCTTGAAGCGGCCGCTCTGCATGCGGTCCAGCATCTCCATCAGCCCAGCCTCGACAGAGACGGAACCGTCGGCGAACTGCGCATGGCTGGCGAGCATGTTGAGCCCATGTGCTGAATACTGCCTGGCAAGTGCGGTGCCCGCCCCTTCCAGCGTCTCGCGACGACCGTCGCGCGGCCAGGCAAAGGGCAGCCATTCGCCCCACGGCTTCAGCGTCAGCGCCTGCATGGCGGGAGTCTGCTGCGAGGCGCGGCAGGCCTTCGTGACATAGACGACGTCGGCCTCGGTATCCCAGGCAAGCTCGACCGCGGCCGAGGGATGGTCCCAGCCGAAATCGAGCGCGCCGAGCCGCGGCCAATAGCGCGGCAGCCGGAACGGCTCGCAGGCGATCAGCTCCTCGGCCACCGGAAAGATGCGGCCGGAGCCGAGCACCGGAATGCCCTTGGCCCGCGCCTCGCGCTCATGCGCCGGATAGGCGGCAATGATCTCGGCCCGCTGCTCCGGCGTATAGTGCTCGGCTTCGTCGATGGTCATGAAGGTGACGTGACGGGTCATGCTCGATGCCTCGATGAGGCGCCAACCTGGAACAACGCCGAACACTAGCAGTGTTCACCGCAAGCCCCCGAAGGGCTGCTCAGGTGGCACGGGACACAGGAGAGAGCCGGCTAGTGGCCCTGAAGTATCTTAATCAACTTACTTTTATCGGCAGTTTGCGATACTCCATTTTTGTAATCCGCGTACGTCATGCGCCCGCTCACCACCGCATCGGTCCAGCGTTTGCAGTACACTTCTGGCAATGCTTCAACGCTCGTGTTTATTATCCTTGCCCATTGTTTGCGGTAACCTAGTGGCTTTGCTCCTAGTCCTACCGCACACTGAGTCATAAAAATCTCTGTTGAAGGCGGGACTTCCTTGTATTCCAGTGTTGATTGTATTGAACTGGCCTTCAGTCGCTACGCATCCTGAAAGCATTACTGAGCCGATCACGACTAGCGACCTATAGTGATTTCCCACTGCCCACCCCTCCGTTGCGGCTATCATCCTCCGTCCAAGTGACTACAATTTTGCTGCAAAGAGAAGCGCTTCCACATTTATTCCGTGCCACACAGTCACCTGGGATAATGATTGCGCCGGGCTGGCTTATTCAGCCGATTGCTTCCCCTTTACCTTGAACTCGACTCGTTCGGGGGTCAGGAACAACAGCACCACGTCCGACATGCCGAGCAGCGGCGTGAAGGTGACGATGGTGATGCCGCCGGTGGCGTTGGTGCGGGTCAGCCCTTCGGAATAGATGTCGAGCGGCGGCTCCTCGTCGAACCAGACGCCATGCAGCGTTTCGCCCTGCCATTTTTCGCGACCCTTCTCATAGCTCTTGAACGACAGCACCGATTCGTCGGCCTGGACATCGCCGCCGCCGCCCCAGCGCACCACGACGCTGTCGAGCGCGCCCGGCGCCCGCCCCGCCATCGTGCTGACGAGGGCGTCGGCCGGGATCATCCCGGTACCCCAGGCCGCCTGCTGCTGCGGCGGGCCGATCAGGATGCGCTGCGGGTTATCGCGCGTGCTTTCGCCGGTGACGCCGGCCGCCCAAAACCGCACGGCGGTTTCGAAAACCTTGCCTTGCCACCAATCTGGATAGCGGCCGGTGAGGTGCATCGCCCATTCGGCGCCGCCGGCCCTGGTCTTGCCGAGCTGGTTGCCGGCCATGAACAGGCGCTCGCGATTGGTCGCGCCGGCGGCGTGGAACTCGGCCTGTCGGGGATAGGGCCGATAGGCGGCAAGCTGGTTAGTGCGGCGCCTCCGGTCCAGCTCCGCCAGCAGGCCGAGATATTCCGTCCTTGCCGCCCGGCTTTGTGAGGCCCGGCCTTTCGAGGCCCGGCTCTGTGAGAAACGGCCGGAGGACGGCTTCGAGGCCGCGGATGCGCTGCCTGATTTCGTCATCGCTCAATGCATCCAGATTGTTGATGTTGACACTAAGATCCTTGGGCAGCACCGACAGCACGAGCTTCAGATACTGGTCGGGCTTTTCGGCGCGCACCTCGGCGATGACGCCGGCGCCGTGGGCGCGAAAATCGGTGCGGATCGCTTCGAGAAACCCATCGGCCAGCGTCTTCTTCGCCCGCCTGGTCTGCTTGCCGGGTGCTTGATCGTGCGGCTGCGGATCGCCGGTGGAAGGAGCCTTGGCCATGCCCCTACCCCGCCGTCGCGGCGGATATTGCCGGCTTCGCTGCCTTGTTGCCTGGCCGCACGACGCGCTTGCGCGGCTTCGCCTTCTTGCCGGCGCGTGCCGATTTCGGCTTCCGCGGCTGGCTTGCCGGTTTCGCATCAGTGGTCGTGCCGGGCTTCACCGCACTGGCGTCGGGCAAGGCATTCAGCCTTGCCCTGAGAATTTCCACCGCCTTGCCGTCGAACCCGACTGCTCCCAAGGGAAAGCCGAAGCCGCCGACCGCATCGCCGGGGCCGCCGCGGACCATGCCGATCCGCACGCCGGCGGCAACCTGCTCGAAGCGGCCATGACGGGCATAGGGTGCGGCGCCGGCGAACTCGCCAATGGCGCTGACGACCTCGCGGCCGTCATCGTCGGTGATGATGGTGGCATAACGGCTGGACATGGGGCGTTCTCTGAAGTGGGCGCGCGCAGGCGCGTTGCTAAAACTATGGGTAGTGAGACTTGCAGTCCCGACGATCGCCAGAGCCGCGTTCCTTCGCGCCCCCTCTGTCCCGCCGACTTCACAGCCGGCAGCACTCGCAACGTTTGGTCGAAAAGAAGCCTGAAAATAAAAAACCCGCCTCGGCGGGCGGGTCGTTGGAGCCAATTAGCACCATACCCAAATTAGTAGCATAGCTGCCGGCACAAAGCAAGAACAAAATGCGGCATGACCGGCAGAAAAATACGAATTCCCTTCAGCGCCTCGCCCTGTCCGCCTCCGAGGTGATGTTCCAAGAAGACCGCTAGGCTGCGTTCCTTCGCGCCCCTCTCTGTCCCGCCGACGTCAGACCGGCAGCACACGCAACGTCTGGTCGAAAAGAAGCCAGAAACAAAAAAACCGCCTCGGCGGGGCGGGTCGTTGGAGCCAATTAGCACCATACCCGAATTACTAGCATAGCTGCCGGCACAAAGCAAGAACAAAATGCGGCACGACCGGCAGAAAAATACGAATTCCCTCCACCGCCTCGGCTTACCCGCCACCCACTTCGTAGGGCGAGGAAACGCAGCTTCGGCGATTGGCGGTCCCTCGCCACCATTTTCCCTGGCATCTCACCGGCCGGGGAGCAGCCGCAGTCTGGATCAGAACAGGCGCTCGCGCGTTTTGGCCCTAGCAAATGGGAGCGAAAACCATGAACGTCGCCAATCTGCAACTTGAAGGCCTCCTGATGGCCGTCGCATCGATCAACCAGGTCCTGGTCCGCAAGGGCGTGGTCTCGGTTGAGGACATCGACATCGCTTTGCGCAAGGCCGAAGCCAGCGAGATCAACGAGGAACGCTCCGAGGGCATGTCGGCGTCGAGCCGCGACGCTGTCAACTTCCCCATCCGGTTGCTGGAACTGGCCAATCAGTGTCAGCCGGAAACGGACATGCCGTCATTCTCGAAGCTGGCTCGCATGGTCGGCCAGATAAAGGAAACCTACGACGACCGGATGTGAGGCAGCGATCGAGGATGATCGCCGGGCAGCAAGCTTGGCATCAGGCGCTGCCAAGCTTCAGCGCCAGCACGCGACCCGGCCCATGCACGGCGGCAAACAGCAGCCCGGCCAGGAAGGTGAAGTGATCGACGAAGAAGCCGAACTCGGCCTGGTTGCCGGCCCAGTGCGACGGCCCGTGGAAGGCAAAGCCGAGGAACAGCACATAGGCGGCGGCGACGAGTGCTGCCCATGAGAAGAAGGCGCCGGTCAGGAAGCAGAGAACGAGGACGACCTCAAGCAGGGCCGCGCACCAGGCCAGGAACAGCGGAAACGGAAATCCGGCCGCCGCGATATAGCCGGCGGTGGCGCCCATATCGATGAATTTGAAGATCACGGCCATCAGGAACACGGCGGCGAAGATCAGGCGGCCGATGAGGATTGCCGCGGTCTGCCACGGCGACTGAACGGATGATTGAGCGGTTTCCAAGGTCATGATGTCCTCCCAGAGTTGCGATGGTTGTGCCCCAAGGACGAGCCCGACATCATCCCCCGAAAAACCTGAGAGATACAAGCGCCGGCACCAAAGTGGCGCCTTCCCTTCTCCCACAAGCGGAGAAGGAAGGTTGTGCTACCCCACCTTTGCTCCCGGCTGGCTGATCGGCTCCCGAACCGTTCCATACTGGCTGCCCCAGCGATCGGTCATCGCCCAGCGTATGTCCCAGAGCTCCGGGAAGAAGCGGTGGCGGGCGCCGGCCTCCAGCAATTCGACCGGCCTGCCCTTCAGCGATTTCGCGCCGAGGCCGATGGTGCGGTGGATGAGGTAAAGGTGGTTGGCGCGGAATTTCTGGAACAACTCGTCGAACTCGATCAGCGCTTCGGCGACGACATAGCTGTCGCCGTGATCGTAGCCGGTATCGTAGACGTCCTCGACCGAAAGGCCGCGGCCGTCGAGATACGACGCCTTGAAGGCCCGCCACAGATCGGGCGGCAGACGCAACAGCTGTTTGAAGCCCGGCGATTCCTGGCCGCTGCCATTGCCGAGCTGCAGCCGGATCTGCTGGTACTCCTTGGGCGACATGGATTCGAGCAGGTCGAGCTGCGCCGTCATCAGCCGCATCAGGCGGTGTACGCGCCCCATCAGCGTAACGACGCGATGCGTGTCCTGCCTTTCCAGGAAATCGACGACGTCGACCAGCGTATAGGCGATAAGCTTCATCCACAGCTCCTCGACCTGATGCACGATCTGGAACTGCAGCTCGTCGGCATTGACCATCTCGGCCAGCGGCTTCTGGCAGGCGAGCAGCCTGTCGCATTTGAGGTAGACACCATAGTCGCGCATCTCAGGCGTTTCGATGCGGGCATAATAGTCCTGCTTGTCCATGGCCATGCTCCTTGCCGCGGCCGTTGGGCCGCAGGCGCTTGTTGGATCCCAGTCCGAGTCTAATCGCTTTCTTGCCGAACATTGTCCCTTTCTGTTATTCGATTGGCGGGAAACGAAGGACGAAAACTGACTCTGGAGCAGATTGGAAGAACGAATGATGCTGGATGCGGTCGACCGGAAGATCGTCGCGGCGCTCGAACGCGATGCCCGCATCTCCTTTGCCGTGCTTGCCGACGAGGTCGGCCTGAGCAAGACGCCGTGCTGGAAGCGGGTCAAGGCGCTGGAGGACGCCGGCGTCATCCGCGGCTACTCGACCCGGATCGACCCGGCTAAACTCGGCTTCGGCATCGAGGCCTTCATTCAGGTGTCGATCGATTTCGAGCTTTCAGACGCCTTCGAAGCCGCGGTGCAAAAGCATCCGCTGATCCGCCGCTGCCACGCCACCACCGGCGAGGCCGACTATCTTCTGCAGATCGTCACCGTCGACATGATGGCGCTGGACAGGATGCTGCGCGAGGAGCTCAGCCGGCTGCCCGGCGTGCGGCGCACGATCACCTCGATGGCGATGCGCGAGATCAAGGGCGGCATCTCGTTCGCCAATGCCGTCGGGCATACGCGGAAGACGGGCTAGACGCCAGTTCGGCCCCTTCGCCGGCCTCAGTTCGATGCTGCGGCCGGGGTGCTGAGTTCGAGGAACGGCACGGTCGAGCCCGGGATCATCGACTTCGGCAACTCCCCGTCCCATTTCTCCGCCTTCGTCAGTTCGACCAGCAGCGGATTGTTGGCGAGTGACGCGGCGCGGGCCTTGATGGCTTCTGCCGTCGCCTCGCCTTCGATCCTGGTCTTGTAGGCGCTGGCCTCGGCTTCGGCCTTGACGCTGTCGGCGCGGCCTTTGGCCTGGGTGACGGCGATGTCGGCCTTGATCTTTTCCTGCTGCAGGTTCTGTTCCTGCTTCTGCACCTCGACCTGCGCCGTCATCCTGGCTTCGACCGCCTGCTCGTAGGCGTCGGAGAAGTCGATGTTCTCGACCTGCACGCTGTCGATCATCACCGGACCGTCGGTTACCGCCGAGATGGCGTCGGCGACATCCTTGTTGAACTTCGCCCGGTTCTGGATCACCGACACCGCGTCGTACTGGCCGAACACCGTCTTGATCTCCTGCGGTGCCTTCCTGGCGATGATGCGGTCGGCCAATGCCTCGATCGACCCATAATTGGTGTAGACGTTGCTGACTTCGGCCGCCGGTACGTGGAAGTTGACGGTGACGCGCATATCGGCTGGCTGCTGGTCGCGCGAATAGGCCTGCATGGCCGGCAGGCCGCTGCAATCGTTCTGGTTCTCGCAGCCCCATTTGAGCACCTGCTGGCGCAGGCTGATCTTCTCGACGCGCTGCAACCACGGCAGCTTGAAATGCAGTCCGGGATCGACGACCGAACTCAGCGCCCCGTTGGTCAAGAGCACGCCGCGGTCGCCCTGGTCGATCGTGTACCAGGATCCCATGAGCGCAAACACGCCCAGCGCCACGATGACGAGTGCGATCAGGCCGGAACCGATCGGGCGCGATGCCACCACCGGCCTGCCCTGCGGACGGTTCGAATTGCCTTGCATGTCGGTCATTGCCCCTACCCCTAACTTGATTGCCCGTGCTGCTTTGCCCACAATAATGGCGGCATTGCAATCCTCCGGACATACAAGGGTCTTTGGCCTGTCGGACCGGCGGGGTGGTTCAGGCCGGCTGGCGGATTTCCCCTCCAGCCGCAGCGCCGGGCTGGTACGCGTTGCCAGGCGCGTCCTTCTGCCGTTCGGCATCGCTTTTGCGCTTCGGGCAATCCTCGTAATTGTGGTCGCGCCCACCGCAGTAGGAGCAGCATTTTGCCGGCGCGTCGGGGCGAAGCATCGTTGGCATGCGCAAGAATGCACGAAAACCCAACAGATTGCGAAGGCTTCGGCACCGGCAAGGTCGATTTCGCCACGGAACCGCTGCCGCCGCCTGAAAGTTATCAGCTCATTGCAACCGGAGCACAGGACATGGCCGACGACCAGAACCGCTACGAGACCGGAGCGAGGAAATATCCGGCAAAGACGAGCCCCGACGCGGCCGACGAATTCTCGCAGGATGCGGCCGGCAACAAGCCGCCTCCCGGCGGCATGGGATTGACTAGGCCGGCTGACGATTTCGACGACAAGACCCGGCATTCGGAGGGTCAGAACCCGCCGCGCGCAGCGATCCGGCCAGACGGCAAGACCACCGCCAAGAAGCCCGGCAAGGACGCAAGACGATGAACGTCGCCAATCTCCAGCTCGAAGGACTGATGATGGCGATCGCGGCTGTCAACAACGCGCTGGTCCATAAGGGCCTGTTATCGGTCGACGAGGTCGACATGGCGTTGCGCCGGGCCGAGGCGGTGATGACCGGCGACGAGCGCCTTTATGAAGACATGTCGCCATCCAACCGCGACGCCGTCTGCTTCCCTCTCAGGCTGCTGCAGGCGGCCAACAATGCCCAGGGCGAAACCGGCGTGCCGTCCTTTGCCGAACTGGCCAGGATGGTCGGCCGGACCAAGGAGCCCTATAACGACCAGATGTGATGGAGGACGCCATGGCCGACGACAAATCCAAGACCAAGCAGGATCGCAAACTGGTCTCCGGCGAAGAGCCTTACGAGGTCGCTGCCTTTGCCCGGAAATACGGCATACCGCAAAGCGAGGCCGCGACCATCATCAAGCGTTACGGACCATCGCGGAGGAAGCTCGACGCGCATATGGCGAGCCGCAACGCCTGATCCGCCTTTGCGCGGCCGGCGCCGTTCACGCCAGAAGCCCTGCCCTGCCGCCTTGTCGAGAGATCCGCACCCGTCGGCCTGGCCGAAGTCGCCGGCCCGCTGCCTGTCGGGCTCGCCGCTGCGGGATTCAACGCCCGATTTCGATAGCCGCGGAATACCACCGCAGCGCAACAACTCATTTACCTCGACACTGTACCAGTCCGATGAGCAAAGCCGGGGGGTCGGATGCAGGAACAACTATTGCGCTACGAATGTGTCATGGAGCCGAACGGCCGATGGATGGTATGGGACATCGTTCACGATCTGCCGGCGCAATTTTCGCAAATCGCGCTGATCGGCCTGAGCCGTCGTGAAGCGGTTTCGCTCTGCCGGCTGCTCAACGAGACAAGCCATTCCGAGACGCGGCAGAGCCGGGCCTCATAAGAAGCATTTGCATCTCAGGGCTGCCTTACTCGGGGGAGTTTACATGCGGTCCCTAACATTCGGTCTGGTCTTGCTGCTGCCGGCCGCCGCCCTGGCGGAGCCGATCGAGACCCAGAAGATCATCACGGCGGCGACCGGCGACTGGAACGGCGACGGCGCCATCGATCTGGCGATGATCGTCGAGACCGAGCCCGGCCATCCCATGGACCTGTATTTTTTCCTCAAGGACCGCGACGGCAATTTTCTAAAACCTGCCGAGGTCGTGCATGAACAGATTTACGGTGAATGGAAGGATTACGACCGGCCAGGCCCCGCCGCATCCGACACCGAGCCCGAACTCACCGCGCTCCCCAACGGTTCGATCAAGCTCTATATTCCGGCGATGGAGATCGGCAGCGAGCGGACCAACAAGACGCTGACAATCGCCTGGCGCAACGGCGCCTTCGTCGTCGCCGGTTTTGCCTACGAGTATTGGACTACATGAACGACAATGTTGCCGGCGACTGCGACTACAATGTGCTGACCGGCAAGGGCAAAAGCAGCAAGAAGCTAGCGGACGGCACCACCAGGCATGCGACCGTGTCGGTCGAAGGCAAGGTCATCCCGTTCGCGGCGTGGACCCCAGGCACTGGCTTCAGCGCTTGCGGAGAGTGACAAGTTTCGGCTGCCTCACTGCAGCGGCGGCTTCCACAGCAGGCTGTTGCGGTCGGCCGATTTGACGCGCAGCCAGGTTTCGCGACCGTCGCGCAGCACCCGGAGCGGGATCTCGGCGCCCGCCGGGCCGCTCTTCCACAGCTTGCGATAAAAATCGGCGAGCCCGTCGACCGCCGCGTCGCGGACATCCGAGATGACGTCGCCTTGGCGCAGGCCCGCCTGGGCGGCCGGGCCGCCCTCGGCGACGCTCATCACCACGACCTTGCCGTCGCTCTCGGCCGAGAAGGCGCCGAGCCACGGCCGCGGCGGCCTGGCGACCTGGCCGCGCGTCAGGAGATCGTCGAGGATAGGCGGCAGAAGATCGATCGGCACCACCATGTTGATGTCGGCGACTTCGCCGTTGCGGCTCATCTGCAGGCGCAGCGAACCGATGCCGAGCAGCCTGCCATCGGCGCCGATGAGGCCGGCGCCGCCCCATGAGGGGTGGGCCGGCGCCGTGAAGATCGCTTCGTCGAGCAGATATTCCCAATAACCGGCGAATTCCTGCTTGGTGACGATCTGCGCCCGCACCGAGCGGCCGACGCCGTCGGCGAGCACGACGGGATCGCCGATCTTCGCCCTGGACGCATCACCGAGGGCAATGGCGGGCAGCCCGAGCGGTGCCAGCGCCTGGACCAGGCCGAAGCCCGATTCCTGATCGTAGGCAAGCGCATGGGCGGGCACCACGCGCCCGTCCTGGTCGGCCAGCCAGACCTCCTCGGCCTCGGTGATGAGATAGCCGATGGTGAGCACCAGCCCATCGCCGCGGATGACCACACCGCTGCCCTCGCGGCGGGTGCCCAGCGCCTCTGCCGTGAAGGCGTCGTCGGGAACGGTGGCGCGGACCGCCACGATGGACCGCAAAAGGGGTTCGATATTCATGCTTTCGTTCCTGGCAACGTTCGCAGGCTGATATGGCTATAGGTATGGCGCAGGTGACCAGGCGCAAGAGGCGGCGCCGGCTTTGGTGTGGGAGGCCGGGTCGGCGCCGCGCCGTTCACGCCGGGGTTTTGCAACAGCGCCGGCCGCCCTATCTGTACCTACGGCTATCCAATGCTGCCCTATGCAAAGTTCCTCCTCCATCACCCAAGTTGATAATCCCAAGATCCTCCCCAACCCTACCAAACCCCAATCCTCCCAACCCCCAATTCTTCCAATCCAAGGGCCTCCCAAAATGAACGACTACACAACGGACCAATACACGCCGCCAAAAGTCTGGACCTGGAACAAGGCAAATGGCGGCGCTTTCGCCAGCATCAACCGGCCGATCGCCGGTCCGACGCATGACAAGGAACTGCCGGTCGGCAAGCATCCGCTGCAGCTTTATTCGCTGGCGACGCCGAACGGCGTTAAGGTGACGATCATGCTGGAGGAGCTTCTGGCGCTCGGCCACAGCGGCGCCGAATACGACGCCTGGCCGATCAGGATCAATGACGGCGACCAGTTCGGCAGCGGCTTCGTCGAGGTCAATCCCAACTCCAAGATCCCGGCCATGATGGACCGCAGCGGACCAAAGCCGATCCGCATCTTCGAATCCGGTTCAATCCTGCTCTATCTCGCCGAAAAATTCGGCGAATTCCTGCCGACAGAGCAACCGGCTCGCGCCGAAACCCTGTCATGGCTGTTCTGGCAGATGGGCTCGGCGCCCTATCTCGGCGGCGGCTTCGGCCATTTCTACGCCTATGCGCCGACGAAGATCGAATACGCCATCGACCGCTTCGCCATGGAGACCAAGCGGCAGATGGACGTGCTCGACCGGCGCCTGGCCGAAAGCGAGTATCTCGGCGGCAGCGACTACACGATTGCCGACATCGCGGTGTGGCCTTGGTATGGCGGGCTAGCCAAGGGCCGCATGTACGATGATTCCGGCGAGTTCTTGCAGGTGGAGGAGTACGAGAACGTGCAGCGCTGGGCTGACGCGATCGACGCACGGCCGGCGGTCAAGCGCGGGCGCATGGTCAACCGCACCTTCGGCGAGCCTTCGATGCAGCTGCACGAGCGCCATGACGCCAGCGATTTCGAGACGAAGACCCAAGACAAGCTCGAGGCGGCCAAAAGCTAAGCGGATGCCGCGCCGATCTCCTCCCTTGAGGGGGAGATCGGCAGCTTCGGCCGACCGCTCAGGCCGACCGCTGCCATCCACAGCCGGTCGATATCGGCCAGGAACGTCTCGTCGAGCTTGTCGAGGTGCTTCCAGTACCTGCCGTCCTCGAAGAAATAGCCGAGTTCCTTCTCGATCCTGTCGGCTTCTTCCGCTTGATCGAGCCGCAGGCCGGCAAGCATCTCCGCCTTCATTTCCGATATTCGCGAGGGAGAAAGCGCGCCGAGCTCGTCGAGCATCAGCCGCGGGAAGATCAGCCGGCTGCGCGGCCGGTCGGATAGGTTGACGCACACGCAGTCGCGCCGGAGCGCATGGATGAGCAGGCGGGCCGACTTCGCCTCGAGGTTGCGCAGCGTCACGTCGTTGCGCAGCGGGTCGGCCCGGCCGATGCCGTAAAAATGCGTGTTGCCGGGCTGGTCGTAGATCATGTCGCAGCCAAGGAATGCCAGCACGTCGGGCTTCTGGCTGTGGATCGTCCAGCAGGCCGCCGTCATCGACATGGTACCGCCGGCGTAGACGAAGCCGCCAAAGCTGTTTTGCGCCGGCACGTAATGCGAGGCGCTGAAGATCTGCGCCTGCTGCAGGGGATCGCCTTGCGGCATCCGCTCCGCCGGGAAATCGCCGGCATGGACGAGGAAGTCCCAGTCGGGGCGCACGCGCCAGGCATTGTTGATGGCGACGATCTTGCCGAAGGCCTGCTTGGGCCAGGCCTCGCAGCGCACCACATCGGGCGCGCTGCCGATCAGCAAGATCACGTTTGGCGTTCCGTCGATGACCATAATCCCTCTTCGACCGGCCGACGTGCATCTCGATGCCGCCCGGTTGAACGGCTTTATAGCCTCAACGCCCCATCGAAACACCGGCCGGATTTACAGGCTGACATCAGCAAAAGGACCTTTGCCAGCCGGTTGTAAAATGCCGCCTCAGGCACGGTCGTACAAGCAGCAGGCAGGTTTTCCCGCTGGCCCAAAACCGGCGATATGAGTTGGGCGATATATATTAGTTGGCTAAACTAGCGGAACGTCCAATGCACATTCCCAGAACCGAACATGTCCTGTCTAGACCATGATATCTATATGGGAGTTATTACCTAAGCTGAACGCGACCTCGACGCTTCGGCGGCACAGCCCTCATGCGTCGCGGATTTGCCTCGGCGTCTTTCGCCCCGGATCTGTAGATCAACCGGACGACGAACAGGAAATATCCAACCTGCATAACGATCAAGGTCAAGATCGTCCAGGCCAGCGCCTTCCAGATTGAACCCGTTGCAAAGTAAGTCGAGATCGCCACGATGGACGACGTGGTGGTCAGCCCCACCAGGAACTGTGGAAAGTTCATGACTTTTCTACGCCGCCCCGGACCTTGCAGCAGCCGGGACGAACTCCCCTAACCCATTACCCCGAACCAACGTTTTCACCATTTCAGCGCTTGCGCAAGCACCAAATGGAGCAGCGGTTAATGCATGCTTCCGTCACGTGACCCAGGGCGGGCGGGCTTGCCGGCGGCTGCGCAGGTCCTCCTACTCCCCAACCACCTCTCTATATCCCCTCACAACCCCATCAAGCCCACGGATCCGCCACGTCTCCCCCTCCCGCGCCTCGAGATAGGATGGGCCGAGCGGCACTTTCCCTCCGCCGTCCGGCAGGTCCAGCACATAGACGGGGTTGCAGATGCCCGACAGGCGCGCGCGCAAGGCTCCGGCCAGTGCCCGGCCCTCGGCAATCGTAGTGCGCCGGTGCGCCATGCCGCGCGCGAGGTCGCCGTGATGCAGGTAATAGGGTTTCACACCGAGGCGATACATCAGCTCGCGGCACAGCTCTTCCAGCACCTCGACTGTGTCGTTCACACCTTTCAGCAGGACGCTCTGGTTCAGCAGCACGAAGCCGCCCTGCCTTAGAGTAAGGCAGGCCTGCTCGGTGGCGTCAGTGATCTCGCGCGGATGGTTGAAATGGGTGACGACTGTGACCATCAGCCGGCCCTGCAAGGCTTGAACCATCCCGGTGGTGACGCGCGACGGCAGCGCGACGGGCACGCGGGTGTGGATGCGCAACAGTCGCACATGCTGGATTGCCTCGACGCGGCCGTGGATTTCCGCCAGCGCTCTGTCCGGCAAGGACAGTGGGTCGCCGCCGGTCAGGATCACCTCGCGAATTTCCGGATGGGCCGCGATATAGGCGAAGGCTTCATCGAGAGCCTCGCGCGTATAGCCGCGGCCGATCGACGTCAGCTGCTCCTTGCGAAAGCAGAACCGGCAATAGACCGCGCATTGATAGGTCGGAAACAAGAGAACCCGGTCGGCATGTCGATGTGTCAATCTCGGCACCGGACTGAAGACGTGGTCGGCGATCGGATCGTCGAGCTCGCCTTCCTGCTCCGCCAGCTCATCAGGCGACGGGATGACCTGAAGCCGGATAGGATCGGCGGGGTCGCTCCAGTCGATCAGGTCGAGATAGGCTTTAGGGATGCGAACCTTGTGGCGCGTGGCCGCAGCTTCCGCCGCGGCGCGCTCGGCTGGCGACAGCGGCAGGGAATCCAGATCGCGCACATGCCGCACACCCTCGCGAACATCGTCCTGCCATGCGGCATCCGCCTCGTGGGTGCGCTCGTCATCGGCCGCCATGCCGGCCGCATCGACAGCCATGCTGGCGTCTGGGATGTCGAGATGTGAGGTCATCGAGGGCTCCATGAATTCGGGGCTGGATACAGCATTGGAGCCAGGACTTGAAGGCAGTAAACGGTGTTGGGCCGGTCAGCGCGCGGCCACGAAGCGGCCGCCTGAAACATCTACAGATCAGAGCAACCGCTGGAAATCGCTAACCCAAAACATTAGCTTGCGCTTACATTAGCTTGGGCGTATATACCTAAATGGCCGGTGATCTACCCCCCAACCGGTTAGGCTCGGCGCCAGTCCCGCCCTCACCCCTCAGGCCAACGACGCCGGGCCGCTCGGCCGCCGCAGTTGAGGCGACCAACCAGTCCTCTTCGATGTCGATCGTGCCCCCTTCTCGACCCGGTGAACATATCTGCGCTGCCCGCGTCCCTCAGGTATTGGCCTTCCCCTCGGCCGCCGCGGTCGCTAATCTCCGATCGCGAAGCTGGAAAAGCGGGAATGGCGAACGACTTGTCGCCAAGGCTCTTGGCGATCGTCGATGCCCTGCCTTTGCGGCAGGGCATGCGGGTGCTGGAGATCGGCTGCGGACCGGGTGCCGCGGCGCGCGAGATCGCGCGACGGATCGGCGGCGGGCACGTGCTGGCAATCGACCGCTCGGCCAAGGCCATCGCGCAGGCCCGGGCCGCCTCGCAAGCCGAGATTGCGGCAGGCCGGCTGAGCCTTCGCCAAATCGCCATCGAGGATTTCGAATTGGAGGCGGACGAGAAGCGCTTCGACATAGCCGTTGCGGTGCGCGTCGGCGCGCTGGACGGGCGTCATCCCGAAGCGGGAAAAATCGCCCTGCGACGGCTCGGCGGCGTGTTGGCCGCGCAAGGCCGGCTGTTCATCGATGGCGGCGATCCGCTGCGCGAGATTGCGATACACGGCTGAGCACCTCGTGCTTTCGCTTCCGGAATCGAGCGCTTAGGTGACAGCGGCAGAGCCGCGCCTCAGCTCCTCAACCCCGGCGCCTCCTGCCCGGTGCGCTCGACATACTCCGTATAGCCGCCGCCATAGGTATGAATGCCCTCGGGCGTCAGTTCCAGCACCCGGTTCGACAGGGCCGCCAAGAAATAGCGGTCGTGCGAGACGAACAGCATGGTGCCTTCATATTGCGACAGCGCCGTGATCAGCATCTCCTTGGTGGCGATGTCGAGATGGTTGGTCGGCTCGTCCAGCACCAGCAAATTGGGCGGATCGAACAGCATCAGTGCCATCACCAGCCGCGCCTTCTCGCCGCCCGACAGTACCCGGCATTTCTTCTCGATCTCATCGCCGGAAAAGCCGAAGCAGCCGGCCAGCGCGCGCAGCGGCGCCTGGCCGGCCTGCGGAAACGCGTCTTCCAGCGTCTGGAACACGGTGCGTTCGCCTTCCAGCACTTCCATGGCGTGCTGGGCGAAATAGCCCATCTTGACGCTCGGGCCGCGCGCCACCGTGCCATTGTCCGGCTCGGACGCGCCGGCCACCAGCTTCAACAGCGTCGACTTGCCGGCGCCGTTGATGCCCATGACACACCAGCGCTCGCGGCGGCGCACCTGAAAATCCAATCCCTCGTAGATCGAGCGGCTGCCATAGCCCTTGTGCACGTTCTTCAGCGTCACCACGTCCTCACCGCAGCGCGGCGCCGGCTGGAAGTCGAACGACACCTTCTGACGGCGCTTGGGCGGCTCGACGCGGTCGATCTTCTCCAGCTTCTTCACCCGGCTCTGCACCTGGGCGGCATGCGAGGCGCGCGCCTTGAAGCGCTCGATGAAGGCGATCTCCTTGGCCAGCATCGCCTGCTGGCGCTCGAACTGCGCCTGCTGCTGCCTGTCGGCAATCGCCCGCTGCTGCTGGTAGAATTCGTAGTTGCCGGAGTAAGCGGTCAGCGAACCGCCGTCGATCTCGACCACCTTGTTGACGATGCGGTTCATGAACTCGCGGTCGTGCGAGGTCATCAGCAGCGCGCCGTCATAGCCTTTCAGGAACTGCTCCAGCCAGATCAGGCTTTCGAGGTCGAGATGGTTGCTCGGTTCGTCGAGCAGCATGGCGTCGGGCCGCATCAACAGAATTCTGGCCAGCGCCACGCGCATCTTCCAGCCGCCGGACAGTTTGCCGACGTCGCCGTCCATCATCTCCTGGCTGAAGCCGAGCCCGTCGAGCACCTCGCGGGCGCGCCCGTCTAGCGCGTAGCCGTCGAGCTCCTCGAAGCGGTGCTGCGCCTCGCCGTAGCGGGCGATGATCTCGTCCATCTCGTCGGCGCGATCGGGATCACCCATGGCGGCTTCAAGCTCCCGCATCTCGGCCGCCACTTCGCTGACCGGCCCGGCGCCGTCCATCACTTCGGCGACGGCACTTCGGCCGGCCATATCGCCGACATCCTGGCTGAAATAACCGATGGTGACGCCGCGATCGACCGAGACCTGGCCTTCGTCAGGCTGCTCCTCACCGTTGATCATGCGAAACAGCGTCGTCTTGCCGGCGCCATTGGGGCCGACCAGCCCGACCTTCTCGCCTCTCTGCAACGCGGCGGAGGCTTCGATGAAGACGATCTGGCGACCGTTCTGCTTGCCGATGTTTTCGAGACGAATCATGGTTTTCCGGGAAATGCCTAAGGGAGTTCCCCGCGCCAATACGCGATAGGCCGCGCTCGCGAAAGCCCACAAGTCACGAAGGTGCCCGTGCCAAATTGTCTGAACCCGCCAGTTTCTTCCCGGTTGAATTAGACCCCGGTGGCACGGGGATGAGCCGGCGGATCAGCCATCGGTCAGGGCTTTTGTCGTCGCCAGTTTGACCCCGGCGGCGGCAAATGTGGCATTGTGCCGGGCGATGATCTCCGCGGCAGTCTCGCTGGCGGTGTCGAGCGTGCTGTGGGCGTCGGAAACCACGGTGACACCCAAGCCCGCTGCAAAGGCATCCTTCACCGTGGCCGCCACGCAAAAATCGGTCTGCGCGCCGATGAGAACGACCTCGCCGGCGCCCTGCCCGGCCACCCATTCTGCAAGCGCGGCATTGCTGAACGCGTCGCCGACACGCTTGGCGAAAGTCGGCTCGTCCTCGGCCTGGCCGAGCGCCGGCCACACCGGCCAGCCCGGCTGGCCCGGCGCCAGCGGATCGCCTGCCGGCCCGTCATGCCTGACGAAGGCGATCTTGCGCCCGCCGCGCCGTGCCCATTCGACCAGCGCGCGGGTGCGGGCGACCATGCCGTCGGCATCATGGATCGGCGGCTCGGCGACGCCGTCGAACATGCCGGTCTGGAGGTCGATCACGATGAGCGGTGCGGTGGCTGCGGGGCTGGTCCTTGACATGGTTTTTTATAGCACGAAGGCGGAGCTGATCAAGGATTAGGACCCATGATGACGCGCACGGCGACGGCAAGTGGCTGGACTTCGAGATATGTGGAAATCCGCCTGCGGCAGCGCTAGCATCGCCCGCTACTGGCAATGGGGGTGACGCTATGAAGGAAGAACATACTGTATTCCTGATCGGCGGAGGCACGGGCGGTGACGAGCAAGCGGTGTTCACCTTGCGCTCATCCGAAACCGCCTGCCACCTCACCTGCAGCTACCGTGACAAGGTGATCGAGGCCGAGGAGGACGACTATTTCGAAGCCTTGTTCCAGATCCGCCAGCAACTCGAAGTCGATGGCCTGCTGCCCTTTTGTTATGGCGCAAGCGGGAATGTTTATCCCGAAGGAGCGACGATCGAGATGAGCCGCGGATTGATCGCCTGCAAGGTGAAAATGGGGCAGCTTCCGCAAAAGACTGATTTGGTCAACATATTTGCCGACGGCTACGACGTGATGCCGGTCTTCGTCCACCTACAACAGGAGTTTTGGGATGAATGGCTGGCTTCGTTGCCTTCATAAGAGGAAACTTCCGCAACGGACCGATGCAAATATTTGCTTCAGGCGAGCTAGCCTTTGAGGACTCGAAGATGACCATTCCAGAACCCAACTGGCCTTTCGCCGACCCTCCGAACGTTGCGGTCATTACAACTCGCAAGATTATCGGGGGGCACCACGACATAGACTATGTCACGCATGACGAGGACGACGGGCAATGGCAGTTCCTTAACCTAAATGCCGGCGCCGACATTGCTGATGCTGTCCTGGTCGGCTTGGCGAAGATGATCGACATCGACGGCTCGCTTCGTGAGCTTAGTGACCTGCCGCTTGGCTGGTGTGCATGGCGACACAAGGATGGACCTTGGCAAAGGGCAGAGACGGAGGAGGAAACAGCGCTGTTGTGACAGCCGAGCAGAGGCCACTTGCCTCGTCATTCAGAGCGGCAGGAGCGAGGCGACGTCGCGAGACCTGGAATCTACACTGACGCGTTCCCGACAGCGTTGCGGCATGGATCCTCGGGTCAAGCCCTGGGTCAGGCCCGAGGATGACGAACGCGGGGAGATCGCAGCCTCTGCCCCTCACCCAATCCCACCCGTCACGGCATAACCTCCAGCGGTGCGCCCGTCCTCGAGCCGCACGATGGCAGTGACGATCGAACCGTAGGAGCCGCGCCAGACGCTATGGACCTTCTCATGCTCGTTAACCGGTACGACTGCCCGTCCGGTGAAGCGCGCGCCGCTCCGCTGCATGGCAACAGGCTCGCCGTTGACGTGGACGTTCACGCTCGTCTCGGCTCCGGCCTCGCCATGCACATCAAGCGTGATTGCTATCTCGTCCAGATCACCCGAATGGCGCGTTTCGGCGGCAAGTGTGACGGTCAGCGCTGCCGCGCCGGGCCTGATGCCGCTGAGCCGGGCAGCAAAGACGTCATCCGCAAGCTCCGGCGTGCGCGGCGGGCGGCTGCGGCGCTGGCCAAAACGCTCGAAGTCGCCGGCCAGCCGCAGCAGCCTCGTGTCGTCATAGGCCTTGCCGGCGAAGGTCAGCCCGACCGGCATGCCGATATCGGCCATCGTGCCCATCGGCACGGTAACGGTCGGAATGCCGAGATGGCGTGGCACTAGATTGCCGTTGGCGACCCAGGTGCCGTTGCGCCAGGCAAGGGCAGCGGAGGCCTCGTTGATATCAGCATCGGCCGGCCCGACATCGGCAACGGCAGGAAACACCACGGCGTCAAACCCTTGATCGTCGAGCCAGTCGTCGAAATCGAGTTTTCGCGTCGCCTCAAGACCCTTCAGGCCGGCCTCCAGCTCGGGAATGTCTTCGAATGGCGTGACGCCGCGCTTGCCCCGTTCGACATACTCCGCCAATTCGAAACTGTCGCCATAGCGGTCCGGCAGCGTGCCCGGCGGCTGCGGAAAGATTCTCGGACCATCCGCCGATGCGAGATCGGGAATGGTTGGGTCGGCATTTGCGCGCAAGAAATCGTCCCAGGCGAAGATGCACAAGTCCCAGATCTCGCGCTCGGCGAATCCCTGCGGCACCAGCTCGCGCTCGACCATGGTTTTTGCCGCTGGCCGGTCGCGCTCGTAATTCGAGACGACGGGAAAATCGACCTCGACTACGCTTGCGCAGAGCAGCCTGAGATCCGCCGCCGCTTGCTGCCACAGCTCAAGCACCGATGCACGGGTCTGGATCGGAACGTCAGTCTCCGTGTCGCGACCGATATACATGCGGGGCACGCCAAGCCGCATACCGTTGAGCGACCCTTCGAGCTTGAGCCCGGTATAGCGTGGCGGCCGCACGGCCGAGCTCCTCGGCAGCGCCACCCAGGGCTGTGCACGCCAGAAATCGCCTCTGGTTTCAGGATCATCGGCGACGATCACGTCGAGCAGTTCGAGCATATCGGGCACGCTGCGCGTATGCGGCACCACCACGTCCATGGTCGGCACCAGCGGCCAGTTGCCCCGCACCGAAATGACGCCGCGCGACGGCGTATAGGCGACCAGCGCATTGTTCGAGGCCGGTGCCCGGCCCGACGACCACGTCTCCTCGCCGAGCCCGAAGGCGGCGAAGCTCGCCGCCGTTGCGGTGCCCGAACCGTTGGACGAGCCCGAGGCGAAGGCCGCAGTCAGATAATCCGCATTGTACGGGCTTTCGGCGCGGCCATAGACGCCGCGCTGCATGCCGCCATTGGCCATCGGCGGCATGTTGGTCAGCCCGATCAGCACCGCGCCGCCTGCCCGCAGCCGCGCGATGGTGAAGGCGTCCTCGTTGGCGATGAGATGTTCGAAGGCCGGCGAGCCGGCCGCCACCGTCATGCCCTTCACCTTGTAGCTGTCCTTGGCGGTATAGGGGATGCCGTCCAGCGGCCCGAGGGTTGCGCCGCTCCTGCGGCGCTGGTCGGACGCGGCGGCGTCCTCGAACATCTTTGGATTCAGCACAGGAACGGCATTGAGGGTGATGCCATGCCGATCATAGTGAGCAATCCTGCGCAGGCAGGCGCCAACCAGTTCGACGCTGGTGACGGTGCCCGCCTCCAGCGCTTGCCTCAGCTCTGCGATCGACGCTTCGACGATGTGGAGATCAGTCATGCTGCGCCCAACGCTTAGTCTTCAGGCGGTATTGGCCTCAAAAACCGATGCCGTAAAGGGGTTTTGCAAAGGCGGCCGTGACGGCTCTCACCGCAACTCCGCCCAGACCGGCGCGTGATCGCTGGCGCCGGTTTCGCCACGCACGTCGCGGTCGATACCCGCCGCTGTCAGCCGGCGCGACAGCTTCTTGCTGAGCAATATATGGTCCAGGCGCAGGCCGGCATCGCGCGGCCAGCGGTTGCGGCGATAGTCCCAGAATGTGTAGAGCGTCTCCGTCGGGTGCTTCTTGCGCAGCGCATCAAGCCAGCCCTGGTCGAGCAGCCGCTGAAACGATGCCCGGCTTTCCGGCTGCACCAGCGCATTGTCGTCGTAGGAGCGCGTCGGGTAGATGTCGCGCGGCTCGGGCACGATGTTGTAGTCGCCGGCCAGCACCACGGGCAGGTCGGTGTCGAGCAACTGCGCCGCATGCGTCTCCAGCCTGTCGTGCCACGCCAGCTTGTACTGGAATTTCGGGCCGGGTTGCGGGTTGCCGTTCGGCGCGTAGAGGCAGGCGACGACGATGCCGTTGACCGCCGCCTCGATATAGCGCGCCTGCTGATCGCTGTCGTCGCCGGGCAGCGCCTCGCGGGTCAGAACGGGTTCTGAACCCCGCGCGAGTATCGCGACGCCGTTCCAGGTCGGCTGCCCGACCCAAACTGCCCCGTACCCCGCCGCCGCCAGCGCCGAGCGCGGAAACTGCGTCTGCCTGGCCTTCAACTCCTGCAGGCAGACGATGTCGGGCTTGGCGGCAGCCAGCCATGCGAGCAGGTTTGGCAGCCGGCTGTTGATGTTGTTGACGTTGAAGGTGGCGATCTTCATCGGGCTGGTCAGCGAGCGACGCGCCCGGTCCACGCTTTCACTGCTTCGGCCAGCGTCTTCAAATGATCGGCGGTGGAGAAGCCGGAGACGCTCTTGCGCGGCTTCAGATCGTGGTCGCCGCCCTCCAGCCAGAGGATTTCGATTGCGTCGGAAAGATCATAGGTCGCGACCTCGTCCCTGGTCCCGAACTCGTCGCGCGTGCCCTGGAAGATCAATGTCGGCGTCCTGAGATCGGCAAGGTGTTTTGTCCGAAGCTGCGTCGGTTTCCCCGGCGGATGGAAGGGATAGCCCAGACAAAGCAGCCCCGAAATCTCGCCCTTGGAAAACATCTCGTCGGCGACCATCGAGGCGACGCGGCCGCCCATCGACTTGCCGCCGATGATCAGCGAACCCTTCACGCCCTTGGCCCGGAGGTCGGCGATTGCCTTGATATATTCCGGGTTAACCGTCTCGGCGCGCGGCGGCGGCTTGCGATGGCCGTAGCGGCGGGCCGCCATGTAGTGGAATTCGAAGCGCGCAACGCGAAAGCCGGCTGCGGCGAGCGCTTTTGCCGTGGCGGTCATCGAGGGCGAATCCATCGGCGCCCCGGCGCCGTGGGCGAGTAGGATGGTGATTGGGGCGGTGTCGGGGCCATCGAATAAGAAGGTGGTCATGGGGTGGCCCGCAGATGAAGGCCGAGTTCCTTCGCACCCCCCTCTGTCCTGCCGGACATCTCCCCCTCAAGGGGGGAGATTGGATGACGTCGGCGTTTTCGCCAACCACCAAAGCTGAAAGGCACGCGGGGCGCCGAAGCTGCCGATCTCCCCCCTTGCGGGGGAGATGTCCGGCAGGACAGAGGGGGGTGTTCAAGCGCGGCCATTGCGATCCTTTTATACGGAGGTCCCACCGCAAACCTGTAGCTGAAGATACTCAACCTGTGCGGCCAGCAATCCGGGCCAGCCAGTCGCATCAATGTCACCTATCCATTTGCAAGCAACCTCACGCCCATGAACTTGTTCCAGCAGGCAGAAGTATGCCGTGTCACGCCATGAGCCGCACAATTGCGAATTGCCGTCCATGACATCCAACGCCGACGCCCATATGAACCATCTCTTGATCCATTCGCCAACTCTGCCGTCGAGATCGGCGGTGCACTGGCCTATGAAGGCATCCAGATCACCTTCATTTGCCACCCAAAACGGGCCACGACCTCTGATAAAATTCCCGTCAATGGCATCGAAACCCACCCTGAGAAATGGATGGCTCCGTTGTCGAGAGCTTTTGGTCTTGAACTGCGCCGAACTCGGATCCTTGACCTCGTACCAGGCGTCAAAATCCTTCCATAGCTTGGCAAATTTCTTCCACTTGAAGACAGCTGCGATCGAGCAGTCGTATTCGCCATATCGGCGGTCCGTATAGCAATCAAGCTCGATACTGAAATCGGTGAGGTTACCGACAGACGTGACAGCAAGCTTGGCACTGTCTGGCTTCAACCATCTCGCACCAAGGCGCGTATGGAGCTCTTCGACAACTCGTGCTCGAATGGTCTTTGCGTCGACCACCATGTCTTAGTCTCACCCTGCCGATTTCTGCGCCATCTGCAAATCGACGAACTGTATCCCCTTGGCCGCCATGCGTGCCCATTCGGAATTGGCGTCGAGCTCGAGATAGCGCACCCAGCGGCGCCGCGCCTCGGCGAGATTGCCGGCGTCGAACTCGAGCCTCGCAAGGTTGAACACCGCATCGGCATAGTTCGGGTCGAGCGAAATCGCCTTCAGCAAATGGCGGCGCGCCGAGGCCTCGCGTCCCTGTTCGTTCATCAGCCCGGCCAGATTGAACCAGGCCTCGACGAAGCCCGAGTCAAGTTTTATCGCACGGGCATAGTCATGCGCCGCCTCGGCCGCGTGCCCGGCGGCGCGCAGGCAGTTGGCGCGGTTGAAGGCGGCGATGGCATCGCTCGGGTCAATGGCCAGGCAGCGCTGGTAGAGTGCGGCCGCCTGCTCGTGGTCTTCAGCCTCTTCCGCCGCCTCGGCATCGGCGAACAGCTCTTCCAGCGTGTCGTCATCCGGCGTTCCCAAATCGAACAGCAGCTGGCCGTCGAGTTCGCTCTGGCCGCCCTCGAGATAGATCGCGTCGGCCCGCCCGTGCTGCGAGCCGACATTGAGCGACTTGGCGGTGAGCGAGGCGACCGGGCCGGAGCGGTGCACCGAGCGCGCGATCGCTCCCCACGAAGCGCCGCCGGCGATCAGACCGGCATATTTGCGGGCGAGGATCAGATCGCGAAAGGAATAGGGTTCGCCATCATGCTCGAAGGCGTCGAACAGCGACAAAAGATCGAGATCGGCGGCGGCCAGCCGCGATTGGTCGATGAGCGATTGCCGGGATAGCGCCGAAGCCTCCGGTGCCTTCATAAGTCCGAGCAGGCGCAGGAACCCGTTCTCGCTGACCAGCTTGCGCCCGGCCTCGCGCTCCGCGGCAATGCGGCGCTCGATCTCGGCGTCGACGGCTTTGGCGAGCAACATGCGGCCCAACACGACATGCGTGGTGCGCCGGGTGACGCCGCGCCGCAACTGGCCGTGCTGGCGCTCTACCTCGCGCGCCGCCAGCCTGAGCGGAAAAGCCGCCAGCGCGCCGACGATGCCGAAGACCGTACCGGCAAGAGCCGTCACGCCTTGCTCTTGCCGACGGCTTTGAGAAGGTTGGCCTTGAGCGGGTTTTCCTTGGCCGCGCCGACGCCGGCCTTGGCGGATTTCGCCGCAGGCTTGGCTGCCTCATCGGCCTTGCTCTTCGACTTGGCCGGCGGCTTGGCCGATTGCGACAGGCTCGCCTTCAGCGCATCCATCAGATTGATGACATTGCCGCGCTCGGGGGCGGCCGCGATGATCGGCTTGTGGCCCTTCAGCTTCTCGCGGATCATCGTCATCAGCGCGATCTCGTAGCGGTCCTCGTAATTCTTCGGGTCGAAGGTGGTTTCCTTCTGCTTGATCAGCGCTTCAGCCAATTGCAGCATTTCCGGATCGGGGTTTCCGGCCGGGATATTGCCGAAATATTCAGCCGTGCCACGCACTTCGTTCGGATTCCTCAAGGTGCAGACGAACATGCCGTTCTCGCGTGCGCCGATCGTCACCACCCGCTCGCGGCTGGAGAGCACCAGGCGGGCGATCGCCAGCTTGCCGGATTTGCGCATCGCTTCGCGCAGCACCGCGAAGGTTTCTTCCGCCATTGCACCATCCGGTGCCAGGTAATAGGGCGCGTCCTGATAGATGACGTCGACCGAATGCTCGTCGACAAAGGCCTCGATGTTCATCGTATGGTTGGATTCGATGCGCACTGCGTCAAGATCGGCATCGTCGATGATGATGTACTGCTTATCCTCGTATTCATAGCCCTTGACCAGGTCCGAGCGCTCGACCAGCCCGAGTTCGGGATCGACCGGCTTCATGTTGATACGGTTGTGCGTCTTCTTGTGCAGCTGGTTGAAGCTGATGCGTTCGCTGGCGCTGGTCGCCGGATAGAGCCGGACTGGACAGCTGACCAGACTGAGCTTGAGGTAACCTTTCCAACTTGCCCTGGGCGCCATGAAATACTCCTACGCGGCCGTGTGCTGTCGAACTGTTCGCAGCGTTCTTCCGTCCGGAGGACGAATGAGGCTGCCGAAATCCTACATCGGCCCTCAGGATACCGGCAAATCCCTAGCGAAATGTTCTATCTCGGCTGAGGCGTCGGCGGAGGGCCTGGTGGCAAGAATAATTCAAATCTTAGGAAGCGTCGATGGAGTTGGGAAAAAGCATCCTATGCCGGCAGGACAGAGGGGATCGCGACGGCTGTCATCTCGCGCCGCTGCGTTTACCGCCCCGAAAACACAGGCAAGTCCCTGGCGAAATCTTCCATGTCGGCCCAGGGATCGCCTGACGTCGCCAGAAGGTCCGGCAGCGAAGAATAATTCAGATCCTGCGGAGCGTCGATGGATTCCAGGTCGGACCAGCTGACCGGCGTCGAGGCCGGCAAATTGGTGCGGGCGCGCAGCGAATAGGGTGCCGCCGAAGTGTGGCCGCGTGCGTTGCGGTGATAGTCGATGAAGATGCGCCGCTTGCGGTTTTCCTTGCCCATGGTGGTGGTAAAGGTGTCGGGCGCGGTGGCGGCGAGATGCGTCGAGATGGCGCTGGTCGCCTGGTGCAGCTTCTTCCAGTTCTGCTTTTGCGTCACCGGCACGGTGATGTGGATGCCGTTGCCGCCCGAAGTCTTGGCGAACGGCACCAGCCCCAGTGCCTCGAGTTCGCCACGGATATGCACCGCCGCTTCGACCACCTCGCGCCAGGCGATCCCCTCGCCCGGGTCGAGGTCGAAGACGATCAAATCGGGCTTGTCGAGCCGCGTGCGATGGGTGCCCCAGGTATGGAACTCGACGACGCCGAACTGCGCCAGCGCCAGATAGCCCTTGGCGTCTTCGACCGATAGATAGGATTTGGTCTCGCCTTCGGAATTTGTCGCATCGAAGGTCGCCACCGAGGAAGGCATGCCGGTGAAGGCGTGACGCTGGAAGAAACAGTCCTGCGGCTTGCCGGTCGGGCACCGCACCAGCGACACCGGGCGGCCGAGAATATGCGGCAGCATGAAATCGCCGACCAGCGCGTAATAGACGGCAATGTCGAGCTTGGTCGGGCCGGTCTTGCCGAACAGCCGCCGCGTCGGGTTGGTCACCCAGATTGTGGCGAGGTCGGCCTCGGCGATCAGCCGCTTGCGCTTGGCCGAAACCGGCGTCGACAGGCCGACGTCGCGCAGGCCGCGGAACACAGCATGGCGCAGCGCATTGTCGGTGGTCCGGTTGGCATAGTGGATGTGCGCCGAAAGCAGCGGCCGCACCCAGTTCATCTCGCGCATGATTTCGCGGGGAACCCCTTCGGGCGCGGATGCACCGGCCCCCAATGGCTCCAGCCGCGCCAGCAATTCGCCGGCTATCGCGGCATCGAAGCCGGTGCCGACCTTGCCGCGATAATGCAGCTCGCCGTCTTCGAATTCGCCGAGGCCGAGTGCGGCCAACCCCTCTGCCGCATCGGAGACGGTGTAGCCGGCGATGACAAAGTCGCCGGTCTGGAGCGCCTTGGTCTTGGTCCAGGTCTTGGTACGGCCGCTCTGGTAGACCGCCGTGGCGCGCTTGGAGACGACACCCTCGAGCCCCATCTCGGATGCCTGGTCATAAAGTGCCTGGCCGTCGCCTTCGACATGATCGCTGAGCTGGATGGCGGAGTTGGCGCTGAGACCGGACAGCAGTTGCGAAAGCAGCGCCTTGCGCCGGCGGAGCGGCGCTTGTCTTAGGTCCCAGCCGTCGAGATACAGAAGATCGAACGCGTAGAAATGGAGCTTGTTGCCGGCGCCCTCGGCCAGCGCGTCTTGCAAAAGGGCAAAGCGGCTGATGCCCTTGGCGTCGAGCGCGACGACCTCGCCATCGATGATCGCCTCGCGGCACGGCAGCCTGGCGAATGCAAGCGGCAGGTCGCCATAGCGCTTCGTCCAGTCGAGGCCGGCGCGGGTGATCAGCCTGACCTTCCGGTCGGAAACATGCGCCATGGTGCGGTAGCCGTCGAACTTGATCTCGTGCAGCCAGGCTTCGCGTGTTTTTTCCGCGGGGTGTTCACCTCCCGGCGGCTTCGGAACCTGCGTAGCCAGCTGCGGCTCGATCCGGGAAGGCGGCGGCGCCTTGACGGCGCCCGGCAAAGCGCCGGGTTTCAGCACCACCGGCCTGACAGGTTTGGCGGCAGGCTTCGGCGCTGCCACCAGCTCCTCGATGCGGCGTCCGGATTTGACGCTTTCCGGCCGGGCTTCCAATATGTCGAGCTTGGCGTCGGCGGCGAGATCACGCTCCTTGAACAGCAGCCAGTTCTTCTTTGCTTCATCCTCGCCGGGCTTCGGTTTCAGCCGCGTCAGCATCCAGCCGCCATTGAGCTTCTCACCGGCCAGCCGGAACTTGAAGGAGCCGGTGCGCAGGCTCTTCTCGACATCGTCCATCGGCGCCCAGACGCCGGTATCCCAGACGATCATCGGCCCGCCGCCATATTCGCCTTCGGGAATGACACCTTCGAAGTCGATATATTCGAGCGGATGGTCCTCGGTCTCGACCGCCAACCTTTTGTCGGCGGGGTTCAGCGACGGGCCGCGCGGCACCGCCCAACTCTTCAGCACGTCGCCGACCTGCAGGCGCAGATCGTAGTGATCGGCGGTGGCGTGATGCTTGTGGACGACGAAACGATTGCCTCCACTGGCAATTGGTCCGCCGGCGGGTTCGGGCGTCCTTGAGAACTCGCGCTTGGCGCGATAGGCCTTGAGTTTTGGTGGGGCGGTCATGGACTAGGCGCAACTGCTGGCGAAGATGCGGACCGCCACAGCTTCGTCATCCCAGGGCGGAGCGAACGCGAAGCGGAGCGGAGACCCTGGGATCCATGCCGTGACATTTGCCGTAAGGCAAAGCGGGGAAGAACTCAGGCCGGACACGGGTGATTTCGTCATCGGCGTTACGCGCCCGCCAGCAATTCTGCACCGCGGGAACACTCATAGATCGCGGCATGGATCCCAAGGTCTCCGCGACGTCGCTTCGCTCCTGCTCCGCCCTGGGATGACGAAGGATGGGAGGTCACGCCGCTCAATCGTCGGTGGCCGGTGTCAATTCGAGCTCGGCCGGCGACAGGCCCTGCTGCAGCTGGCTGAGCCGGAATTCGTCGACCCAATAGGCCTCGCCGTCGACCAGCACCCGCGCGCTGTAGCTGCCGGCCGACAAACGCTGCGCGGTGATGTAGACCTTGTGGCGGTCGAGCGCCTCGCGCACCGCGGCGCGCTTGGATTTTTGGCTGGTAGCGGAACTGGCCATGCAATTTGCTCATACACGCAGAGCCGCAAGACAAGACGGCCGGCTCAAGGATGGCTGAGACGGGGTGTCGTGTCAATTTCGGCGAGCGAGCGTCCCACGACCGCCGGGGCATAGTGCCCGACGTCCATATATCAGGACGTGACACTTCCCCGGACTGGATGAAGCATCCCTCGAATGGATGAAGCTAAAAGCTCGAATTTATGCGTAGGCTCGTGGTGCACGTCTTCCAATTGGCGTCGCGGGATAGCAAGCCCCCGACCGAGGTCGCTTTTTTGACGAACGGAAAACGGACAGACATTGGCCTCAAAGCTGCGGTTCCACCTGCAAGCGGCGCCGAGTTGCTGAAATCCAGGGGCTGGTTTCGGGTCAACTGGCAAAAAATACTCTTGGCTAGTATGTTGATCGTCGGCGCGACAATTACGCTCTCGACTGCGGCTCAGATCAAGAAGCTGCGGCAGGCGGCGACCGCCGACCGCACGGAGCTGGCGCAGTTGCGAGCGCAGGTGAGCGACATCGCTCGGGCACCGTCACCGGATGCGGCCGCACTCGATCGCCAGCGGTCCGAGCTCGTGGCTCAGATCGAAAAGCTGCGGCAGGCGGCGACCGCCGACCGCGCGGAGCTGGCGCAGCTGCGGACGCAGGTGAGAGAAGCCGCCCGGGCACCGTCACCGGATGCGGTTACGCTCGATCGCCAGCGGGCAGAGCTCGTGGCCGAGATCGAAAAGCTGCGGCAGGACGCGACCGCCGACCGCGCGGAGCTGGCGCAGCTGCGGACGCAGGTGAGCGAAGCCGCCCGGGCGCCTCCGCCGGATGCGCTCGATCGCCAGCGGTCCGAGCTCGTGGCTCAGATCGAGAAATTGCGGCGGCAGGCGACGGACAATCATGCCGGCATGGATCGCCTTGAAAAGCAGATGGATCGCCTTGAAAAGCAGTTTGCTGAAGCATTTCAGCCTCAAGAGTCGTCTCAGCCTCAGTCTACCGCAACCATCGGCACATCGCCTGATATCGTTCTGCCCCCAGATACAACTCCACGAGTCATTCTGCGCTTTGCGCGTAACCGCGATTCCGCGCGGACACGAGCGGCGACCCTTGAGCGGAGTCTGCGAGCCCAGGGGCTCGACGTCGTAAAATCTGGCAATTCACCCACAAGCTCTCGGGCAAACGAAGTCATGTACTTTTATAATGAAGATCGACCAAGCGCAGAGCGTATAGCGGCTGGGCTTGTGGAAGCTACACTCATCCAGCGCGCATTTGCGGACGATGGTTCACTCCCCCGCCCCGGAACTATCGAAGTGGCAATCGGGCGGTAACTAGTAAGGTAGCGCAAAACAGGAGCCTGATATGAACCTCAGTTGCTTTGTTCGCCATCTCGCCTTTATTGTCCTGCTGGGAAGCACATCTGCTTTCGCGCAAACAGATCCGCCTTCGCCCGCGACGCCGGAAAGCGCGAAACCACAAAGTGGACCGGCCCCATTGGTCATCCATTTCGGCACCGGCAGCAGCACAATTCTTCTCAAGGACAGAGAAGTCCTCGATCAAGCGTCTCGCGCCTTCAACGAGGGCAAGCCGCAAGTCATGATCGTTGCTGGCAGTGCCGATCGTGCCGGAACACCAGCGCAGAACCTCTTGCTTTCTCAGCGCAGGGCGACAGCGGTGCTGAAAGCTTTGCTCGATCGCGGACTTCCGGTCGACCGGTTCCAGGTCCTGGCGAAAGGCGAAACAGAACTCGCGGTTCCGACCGAAGAGGGTATTGCCGAACCTGAAAACCGTCGTGTCGAGATCACCTGGCGCTAACGCCGTGTGCCGCTTCGTGACCGCGGCCAGTCTATTGCTCGCGTTAGCAGAGTCGGTGACGCCGGCTAGCGCCGAGGATCCGAGTGCTTTGTTTCGCGAGGCACTGCGACAAGACTTGATGGGCGGGCCGACAGGTGCTCGGCTCGCCTTCGACATGTACCGCCGTGCTGCAGAAGCGGGTCTGCCCGAAGCACAATTCAATGTTGCCATCATGCTTGACAGCGGCCGCGGCGTGTCCCCGGATATGGCGCAAGCCGCCACATGGTATGCGCGTGCGGCCTCTCATGGCATTCGAAGAGCGGCATATAATCTCGGCCAGCTTTACGAGGCAGGGCAAGGCGTTCCGCAAAACGTCGATCTCGCCCGTGCGTGGTTCAAAGCATCCGGTCTCCCGGCTGCTCGCGCGCGCCTGACTGCCATTCGCTCTGGTGGCGCAAAGGCCGCTACGCTTTCCGCTCCAATACTCATCGCGCCTACATATGGCGAGTTGATTGGCTCCAGCGCAAATAGTGTCGAGCTAGTGTGGACGGCACGCCAGCAACCAGCGGGAGTGCGCTTCTTCGTGGAGTTGCTAGCACTTGTGCCATCTGGTTCAAGTGAAATCTATTCCGGCTTTGTCGATATTTCGAGCCTGAACGTGGCTCTCTCAAGTCATAAGGGAGCCTTCGCATGGCGCGTGCTCGCCGTGGCACGAAGGGGTGGCCGCTACGCTGCCAGCGATTGGTCTTATATGCGCACTGCTGCCAACTGATGGTCTGATTTACGGCGGCCGACTTCGCCAGCCACGCCGTACCCGGCCAGTGTAGTCCTTCCGGCTGAATTACCTCCCGCTTCGCTCGCGCTTGGCGTCATAGCAATCGGGCGGATGAAGCGATGGCGCTTGGAGCGACAAGCCGAAAATCCGAGCGCATGGGGTCGCTGGATGATCCGCATTTCTTGAATCATTTTGTCAGCATGCGGCAGGCCGATGTTGCGCCAACTCAATCGTCGGTGGCCGGCGTCAATTCGAGCTCGTCCGGCGAAAGCCCTTGCTGCAGCTGGCCCAGCCGGAACTCGTCGACCCAATAGGCCTCGCCGTCGACCAGCACCCGCGCGCTGTAGCCGCCGGCCGAAAAACGCTGCGCGGTGATGTAGACCTTGTGGCGGTCGAGCGCCTTGCGCACCGCGGCGCGCTTGGATTTTTGGCTGGTAGCGGAACTGGCCATGACACGCCCATACACCGAACTGAGGCTGCTGACGCAGCTCTCTTCAAGATGGCGGAGACGGCGTGTTCTGTCAATTTAGGTGGCGATCGGGTAGTGGGTCAGTGCTTCCTACTTGGCGAGACGGGCTTGAAGCGCAGCTTTGTCAATCTTCTTCTCGAAGCTCGAAATCAATGTGTATGAATCTCGCTTTATCGCGTTTATCAAGGGGATCGATTTATCGCGATAGAGAGCGTTGGCTTCGTCGATCTTGCCGTCCGCAAGCAGGTCATGCACGTCATTTGCCACGGCGCGTAAAGTCTCGACATTAAGGTAGATATCTGAAAACCGTTTCAGTTCGTCCTCAGACACGCTTTTGTTTCGCTGTACTGCTTTCTTTGCGTAGATCAGTACCGGATTTAGTCGTTCCACGGTTTCGATAAGGTTAGTGTTTTCTAACCTCACTCCTCCACCGGTGCTGTCATAGCGCGACCAGTCGCCATAGGCTGCGAGCAGCGCAAGAGTTTCCAGATACATGACCGCCTCGCCGGCCCTTTCCAGTTTGTATGTTTGACTGATCACTTTCTGCTGCTGAGCAATGACCTGGATCGTGTCGTCGGGCGCCGTGGTTTGTGAACTGACTGGGCGTGCAAGTGTGAGAGTGAGCAGCAGGAGTGCGAGCGTTTGGGCAGTCCGTAGGGCGAATTGAGAGAATACGCGCATTTGCCACCTCCCAACGCTCAAACCATCATCCGTCAGTATGATATACCTTGCCAACCAACTGTCACGCGCAACTTACCCAGGGCCAATGGTAGGCGAGTACGCCACGCAAGCGGGCAGACGGCGTAACCGGGAATTATCTTGCGTCACAGATTTCAAACTGACCCACCACCGGCGATCGCATCAATCAAGGCCACGGGTGGTCCGAAGCTAGCTGCTTGTGGCCCTTCCGGCCCGGACCACCCGCCTCCTTGCGTCCTTCCCAAGACAGCGGACACTATAAGCGCATCGATGCGGCGCACTTTGACCTGGATCAAACGGCCGGTCAGCTATCGGCTGTGGAAACCCAACCGGCGCGCTATATGGAACCTGGCGGCTTGGATTGCGACACCGACCCCGGAGAACTTCAGATGACGTTGAGCACACGCAAACTCGGCAGCCAGGGGCTGCAAGTATCAGTGATCGGTCTCGGCTGCATGGGCATGAGCCAATCCTACGGCCCGGCCGACGAGGCGGAGTCGATCGCCACGCTGCACCGCGCCATCGAACTCGGCTGCACATTTTTCGACACGGCAGAGGTCTATGGCCGTTCGCCAACGAGGAACTGCTCGGCCGAGCGCTGAAGGGCCGGCGCGATGAGGTGACGATCGCGACGAAGTTCGGCTTCCGCATCGAAAACGGCAAGCAGATCGGCACCGAGCGCGACAGCCGGCCCGAGCATATCCGCGAGGCTGTCGAAGGCTCGCTGAGCCGGCTCGCCACCGACCATGTCGAGCTCCACTATAAGCCCCCCGGCGCGACGGCCGTGGCGAGGGCGGAGGTTGCCGGCGCGGGGGG